>CANHEC010000244.1 GCA_947459455.1 Chitinophagaceae bacterium | reverse complement strand
CTGTCGTGGCAGGCCAAAAAGCTGTGCACGGTGCGCTATGCCCGCAAAGTGCTGCCGGGCCGCAGCAGCTACAGCCTCGGCAATATTTGCCGCGACCTGGGCATTGCCAACGAACAGCGCCACCGGGCCGGCGGCGATGCCGATGCCACCACCGAACTATTTGAATACCTGCTGAGCCGTGATGCCGGTCAGCAGCACCTGCAAACCTTTTTGAAAGGCAAAACAGCCGAAAACTACCTGCCCATGCACCTGCCGGCAGCCGAGCTGAACAAGCTGCCTTTTTGCCCCGGTGTCTACTATTTCAGAGATCAAACGGGCAAGGTGCTGTACGTGGGCAAGGCCGTGAACCTGCGCTTCAGGGTGCGCAGTCATTTTGCCAACAATAGCAGTAGCCAGCGCAAGCAGGAGTTTCTGCGGCAGATACATGCGGTAGACTACCACGTGTGTGTGAGCGAACTGCACGCCCTGGTGTGGGAAGAGCTCGAGATCAAACGGCTATGGCCGCCGCACAATCGCAGCCAGAAAGGCTTCAGCCAATGGTTTGGCCTGTACGAGCTGCAAGATCAGCGGGGCCTAACCCGCATGGCAGTCGAAAAGCGACGCAAGCACCTGCAGGCCATTGCTTCGTTTCACCGCGTAGAGGAGGGCTACAGTGCCGGCCGGCAGCTACAGCAGCAGTTTGAGATAGATGAGCAGCTGTTTTTTGCCACGGCGCCGGCCAACCGGCCGCTGAGCGCCAAAGAAGTAAAGCAGCACAATCAGAAAATGCAGCAGGCCATCAGGCATCTACGGAGTCAGCTACCCGATTTGCTGATAGCCGATACCGGCTACGACGAAGCAGGCCAACCGCTGACGGTCGTTTATGTCATCGAGCAGGGGCGCTTTACAGGTATTTACCAAACAGCTGAAAGCAGTTTGCCGGCATCCGATATCATCAGGGCGCAAAAGCAATTGCTGCCCGACAATGATTATGTAAAAGCGCTGCTGTACCGGCAGGTGCAATTGCAGCCGGATGCCGTCATTCAATAAGGCGCTGCATATTTGCGTATGCGTTACTTCATTCCCTTTGTAGCCATCCTGCTGCTGGCTTGCGGGCAGGGCAGCACACCCACCACACCCGAAGCAGAAGAGGTGGATACGGTATTTACCAACAAACAAGATCTGATCAGCAAAGAGCGGACTTCCATCAGCAGCAAGCCGGTAGCCAGCTACCGCGAAAAGCTGCCCGATGAGCTCAACGATTGGTACTTCAGCGTGCAGGTGTACGAAACGAAGTATCGTTTTCACTACCTCATGAAAATAGGCTACGAAGAAATGCGGGTGACCGATACATTGAAGCTGCCGAACCTGGGCATAGAGCCAAAGCTGGTACTGGCCAAGGGGCCACAACCCTACAGCTGCCGCATTAGTTTTTACGATCACAAAAACCAATTGCGGGAGTACAAAGAAGTGGTCTTCAAAAATGGCAAACTGAAGATCAACGTACTGCAGCGTTACGCGGTGTACAATCCTTAGCAGCTACTTGATCAGTTGGGCGCTGCTATCGGCCAGGCCTACCAATACACTCTCGCCGGTGCGGCTTACCCGCAGGGCGCCAAATGCTGCCCCGCTGTATTTTTCGGCCTGTCCTTCCTGAAAAAAATACGACTCGGCGCCAATACGCACCTGCCAGCCAGTTTGCCAAAACCGGATGGGTATTTCGTCGACACTCAGTGGAGAAAGGCTGCTTTGAAAGCGACGTAGTCGGGCGATACCGCTATCGCCGAGCGTTACAATGACGTAGCCGCCATTAACTTGCTGCCCGCCCATATCGAAGCGTTTCTGCAGGCGGCGTACGGTGTCGGTCAGGCTGTAGTTTAGCTGCATATAGTCGCCCTGCATCAGCGAACGGGGGTCTACTGGTGCCAGCCTTAGCAGTACCAGCGGCGAATCGGTCAGTAGTTGTTCTTTGCTCTTCACACTCCAGGCAAAAAACGCCAATACCAGCACCAGGTTGGCGACTATAATGAGGGGGCGTAGTCGTTTCATGCTTGTTTGTTTTTGCCGAAGGCGAAATAGTAAAAGAGGAGCAAGGCAATGCCCGTCGCGGCCATCATGATCGATTTTTGCAACAGCGTCCAGCTGAGATTGTAGTAGTACTGCGATACGTAGTACAGCAAGGCCGCCATGCCCAGCCACCAGCTGGTGCGGTAGCCATAGCCAAAGCCCAATAAAGCAACCAGCGCACTGCCGCCAATGGCGGGGTTGAACACCGTGGCTGCCAGCGCCGCCACGATGGCCAGCGGTACCCATTTGCCCAGCTTTTTCAGCGCAGGTATTTGCCAGGCGGCTATGCCCAATAGCACCAGCATGCAACAGCCACAAGCCAGCGCATAGGGCTGTGCTTCGGGCATGATGCCCGATTTGCCGGGCACAAACAGCGTGGTAAGCAAAGCGATGGCAAGGGCCAACTGCAACGATGGCAAGCGCCTGGCCAGCCACTTGCCAGCTTTCAGCAAGCTGGCTTCCTGCTGGTGCAGCAGCATCAGGCCGGCGGCCATAGCTACCAGGCATATGTGCAGGCCTGCACCACTGTCCTTTTCCATGGCCAATGCAGGCAGACACAGCAACGAAGCAGCAGCGCCTATAAAACGCAGCAGGTAGCCACCAGCTGTTGCAAAAATGGCTGCGAACAGGAACGTGCTGAACACGATGATGGCATCATCATCCTCTATCGAATCATACAAACCGAACAACAGCATGAAGCAGCCGAAGACCACCGCGGTAATAGCCATCGTTTCCAGCATCAGGTGTAGTTGCTGCCGGTCGATGTATACACCGCCGGCCACCAACAGGGTGCCTACCACTATCAGGGCACCCGGCGACTGGTAAAGCCCCACACTGGTAAGAAAACCCAGCAGAAAAACGGTAGCAAAAAAGCCGCCGATGATGGTGATGGATTTGATATACGTGGGCTGCTGCTGCGAGTCATCGGTAGTCAGCGCTGCTTGCATGGCGGCTTCATCGTGCTGCCAGTGTTCGTTGGTCGCTTGGTGCTGGTCAATCAGCTGTTGCAGGGTGTTGGGCAGCATCGGCATTCCATTTTTTTTGAATGAGGCGCAGTTGATAAAGCAGGGCCGTGGTGCCCCCGATCATGAAGAAGCCCATGAGCAGGAAAATGCCGGAGCTGTCGAGTAATTCTGTAATAGCGGCGGCCAGCAAAAACAAAGTACTGATGCCACAAAGTGCCAGCGGCAGCAAGCGCCGCTGCCGCAGCCCGGTGTAGCAAATGCCGCCGTAGAATACGGCAATCAGCAATAGCACATAGGCAGTTCGATACTTATCGAAAATGCAAACAGCGCCTGCGATGCTGCAAATGACCACGGTAGCCGTCAGCACCAGCTTGCTGAGGAAGTTGCCGCCACGTAAGTGCTGCCTCGCAGGGCCCATCCACAGCAGCAGGGTGGCGGCTGTATTGCCTGCAGCCATCATAGCCATTTTGTGTCGGCCGGCAGGGTAGCCCAGTACCTGATCGAAATACAGTGTCAGAGTGATATTTGCCAGCAGCAACTGCAGTGCCCACACCAGCCCGCTGCCCGAAACTTGGCTCCACGGCAGGCAGGCCAGGGTCCACACAAGGAAAAGGTCGTAGGCGTTGGCCCCGGTTTGGTAGATCTGGCCATACACGGCAAACAAGGTGCCGGTGAGCATGGCTGCTGCGGCCAGTAGGGCTTGCTGCGGCCAGCTTTGGTAGCGGCTCATGGCGGCGCCAACGGCAGTAGCTGCCAGCAGGGTGGCTATCAGCCCCATTTTGGCAAACTTGTGCAGTGCCTCCCAGTTGTAGGCAAAAAAGAAAATGATGCCGGCCAGCAAAAAGCCGGTGCCGGTGAGCAGTACAAACCAGCGCCCGAACCGCAGCCATTGCTGGGGCTGTGCATGGACGTGCTGCTGTAGCAATTTTGAAACATCGGCCTGGGCAAGGTTACTGTGCTGGGCCAGTAGCCTGATATCCGATCTTGATGCTGTGTCCATGGTAGCGATGCCGGTCGGGTTTGCAGCCCGCCTGCTATCGGCCAATGTAAGAAAAAATGTGAGCGGAGGATGATAAGGAGATGCTATCGGCCTTTAGTTCTTGTACAAGGTTTGGAAGGCCATGGTGGCGATACCACTGCATTAATCGACTGGTGCGGCTCCTCGTGTCGATTGGGTGCAAGCTGCTAATCTTTTCAAGGCACTGACTGCAAAGCCGGAGTGGTTGCCGGTCGGACTCCGCTACACTGTTGCTGCCATTCATGCAGCATGCAGCGTGCTGACAGTGGGCCAGCCCCAGCATGTGGCCAGTTTCGTGAGTCACTGTTTTTAGTAGGCGAGTAAGTAGCGAAGTAGAAATGCCGGTGCCCACACCAGCGGGTTGAAGGCGATACCATGAGGAAATGCTGACCCGCCCCTGGTAGGAAGCGAGACCCATCACGAAGTTCCAGTTGTCGGATGGGTAAAGGTCTATGCCGGTCACTCCGGCCGTTGCCGCTATTCCCGGTGCTGATAGTGAGTGTAAAACAGTGTCTAGTATCCAATCAGCCCGCCATTGCAGCTGTCCGTTTTGTCCTTGCCGGGTGCAGGAGTCAGGGGGGACAGCAGCGGCAGGTGCCAGCTGGCGAACAGGCAGCTGATAGTAAAGCTGCAAGTGTTGCGCCAGCAGTGGAAGTAAGCTGTCGGCCATCGGGGAGACTGGCCCCACCAGAAGTATCTGAATATATCGCCTGGTGCTGTCTACCAATACGCTGTTTTTCGTGAATTGATTCAGCGTTTGTTCTTGCT
>CANHEC010000243.1 GCA_947459455.1 Chitinophagaceae bacterium | reverse complement strand
TCTTCCGATCTGATATTTGGCGATTTCCGCTTTCCGGCGGTTTTCAAAACAGTATCGCAAATGAGTAGCTGGCTGTTGTACTTCCCCGGCTTCATTATCATTTTTCACACTACCAATGAATTTACGTTTCGCACCCACCGCCAGAATATCATTGACGGGCTGATGCGCAAACAGTTTGTGGTAGCTAAACTGGCTGGCGCATTTTTGTTGGCATTGGTGTGCACGGCTCTCATTTTGCTCACCAGTCTTGTATTCGGCCTTATCAGTGGCGATGGTTATTTCAGCCTGGACGGCTTGCAATACATCGGCTACTTTTTTGTGCAAAGCTGCGTATACATCCTGTTTGCATTCACCCTGGCCTTGCTGGTACGCCGGGCTGCACTTGCAGTAGGTATCTTCTTTATTTACGGCCTCATCTTCGATTATCTGCTGGCTGTATGGATTAGCCGCGGTACAGAATCTACCATCGGCTACTACCTGATGCCACTGCAGGTGGCCGATGAACTGAACCCGCCGCTGGCAGAATTGAAAAAAGTGATTGGCAGTACCAACCAATGGATTGCATTGGGCGTCAGCATTGCCTGGCTGGTCTTTTACTGCTTCTTCCCCATTCGAAAGTTCGAAAGGGAAGATCTGTAGACCAAAAAGGTCTTTCACCCCAGCACCAGCTGCTCCATAGCCTCATTGATAGTGCTGTACCGAAAATGATAACCGGCGGCTGTTATTTTTTTGGCCGAAACAGTAGTGCTCTTCAAAACTTCGATACTACGTTCGCCCAACATCAGCTGTAATACAAACCTTGGCACAGGCAAAGCCAAAAACCATTTGCCATACATGGCCCGGCCCAGTGCCAGGTTCAGCTCCCGATTGCTGACGGGTGATGGCGCTACGGCATTGTACGCACCAGTCAGTGCTTCATTTTCGATGGCATATCGAATGATGCCACACAGGTCGTCAATATGAATCCAGCTGACCACCTGGCTACCACTGCCAATGATGCCGGCCACCCTGAACTTCAATGAGTTTTTGAATTGTGGCAGAGCGCCGCCTTCAATGGCCATGACAATGCCAATGCGGGTATACACCAGTCGCTTGCCTAGCTGTGCTACCGGCGCCATCGCTTCTTCCCACAGGCGGCAGGTTTCGCCCAAAAAGCCGGTATCGGCAGGAGCGGTTTCTTCAAAAGGAACGGCACCATCGGCATCGGCGCCATACCAGCCAATGGCCGATGCACTTACCACCACTTTCACCCGATTGGGGTGAGTGGCCAGCGACTTTGCAATAAGCCCGGCACTTTGTACCCGGCTATCTACTATCTCCTGCTTGTAAGCTGGTGTCCAACTTTTATCTACCACACCGGCACCGGCCAGGTGTACTATGGCATCGGCAGTAGCCAGCACATCCGTATCCAGTGTACCGGCTGCTACATCCCACCCGGCAAAGCGAATGGCGCTGTGCCATGAACGGGCTGCCTGCGGCCGACGGGTGAGAATGCTGACCTGGTAGCCGGCACCCGCCAACTGCGTGGCCAAACGCCTGCCTACCAATCCTGTACCACCAGTAATGATGACGTGTGCCATGTGCTGTTATTCGTTTATTCAATACAAGTATAACAGCGCAGCGGGCAGAGAGTTGGACATTGCTGCACAAAAAAGCCCTGCCTGAAAAGGCAGGGCGTCGTTCAACTAAAAACACAATCTAAGCCAATACGGTATCAATCAGGCTTTTCGCCGTGCAGAAAGTTATTGAGTGTGCTGATGTTGGCCTGGTTGTTATCGTCGCTCTTTACCTGCGCACGACTGTAGAAATCCTCTACGTTGGCAATGCTATTGTGCAGGTTCAGATCGCGGCGCAGGTAGGCCGGCACTTGTTCAAATTCGCTATTGTTGTCGAGGTTTTGCGGATTGAAGCTCAGGTTGCGCAAACGGTTGATTCGCTCTTTTGCCCGGCGCTTTTGCTCCTCTTCCTCACTTAAATCACTGCTGCTGGCAGTAGGCGTGCTGGCATTAAACATGTCCATTTGCGACTCCTGCTGATAATGCAATTCGTCCACCTGCAGCGTCATGCCCTCAATGGCGGCGGCTTCTTCCTGCCATTCTTCAGTCAATACCGGCTTCCAGCTTTCCTGGGCAGGAGCGACTACCGGTTCAGCAGGCAGTTCCTCTGCTGCTGCAGGCTCCTCGGTCACCTCGCTTAGCATGGGCATCAGGCTGTCTTCTTCAGCGGCGGCTTCTTCTTTTACTTCAGCTACCGGTGCTGCTTCTGGCTGGGCGTACACTTGTGCAGGCTTGCTCAAAAAGCCAGGTACTACCAGGTTTTCCTCTTCTGCTTCGGCAGCTACCTCTTGGGCTGCAGCTGGCTCTTCTACCACCTGTACCGGTGTTTCCTCCAGGCTCAACTCAAACATCAGCGGAGCCTGCACCATCACTTCTTCTACTACTTCGGGCTCAGCTTCCACTTCGGGGGCAGCTTCTTCCACCAGGGCTGACACTTCAGGGGTAGCTTCTGCCGCGGCAGGCAGATCCAGCGCCAGCGTCAGCTCTTCCACCGTTTCTTCATTGGCCAGCTCTATGGCAGGTGCCGGGGCAGCGGCAGGCGTGGTGGGCAGTGCCACCGTGGTTGCTTCGGCTGGTGCCTCCAGGTTGAGGGTCAGATATACCGGCGCTTCTTCTACTGGCGCAGGTGCTGCAGTAGCTGCCGGCTTGCGGCTCACATTTTTGTCAAAAGGATCTTTGTGCTGGAAGCCGGTAGCAATAATGGTGATACCAAGCTGGTCGCCCATATCGCTATCGTAGCCCATACCCAGTATCACATCGGTGTCTTCGCCCGACTGAGCACGTACATAATCCTGAATCAATTCTACTTCTTCCATGCTGTATTCATGCTCGCCGGGGGCTGCTGTGATGTTCAGCAAAATCCACTTGGCGCCACGGATATCATTATCGTTCAGCAGTGGCGAATTGATAGCCGCTTCGATGGCCTTGCGTGCCCGGTCTTCGCCTGAAGCAGCAGCGCTACCCAGGATGGCTACACCACCATTGCGCATGACTGTGCATACATCTGCAAAGTCGACATTGATCTGGCCGGTTGTGTTGATCACATCGGTGATACAACGAGCAGCCGTGGTCAGTACATCATCAGCCTTGCCAAAGGCTTCGCTCATTTTGAGCGAACCAAACTGGCTGCGCAGCTTATCGTTGCTGATCACCAGCAGTGTATCTACATGCTGCTTCAGCTCTTCAATTCCCTGGCGGGCCTGCGACATACGGCGTGGTCCTTCGAAAGCAAATGGCGTGGTGACGATGCCTACTGTGAGGATGCCGAGTTCGCGGCAAATTTTAGCAACCGTAGGTGCACCACCTGTACCGGTGCCACCACCCATGCCGGCAGTGATGAAGGCCATCTTGGTGTTTACCTCCAGTATCCGACGAATTTCTTCGAGGCTCTCTTCAGTGGCTTGCTTGCCTACTTCAGGATTGGCACCAGCGCCAAGCCCCTGGGTCAGGTGGGGGCCTAACTGGATCTTGATGGGCACTTCAGAGTTTTGCAATGCTTGCGCATCGGTGTTGCACACAATGAAGTCCACGTTTTGAATTTGTTGCCGGTACATGTGGCTTACGGCATTGCCGCCACCACCACCAAAGCCGAGTACCTTGATGATGTTGGACTTTTCCCGGGGCATATCAAAGTGAATCATAATCAGAATTTTTGCGCCTTCTTCACAGGCTGGGTTAGTAAGTTGGGAGATTACAAATGGGATCTATGGTGAGGTGCTTATTTTAGTTCTGTCTCGTCTTCTTCTTTGAAGATGTCGTATACCGAATCTTTGAGCTTGTCCCAAATGCTGCGCTTGCGGTGCTCACCTACTGCTACGGCGGCAGGCGCAGCTGTCAGTGCTTCGGACATTTCTTCCAATACCGGTGCAGCTGCAGCCTCGGGTGCCATGAATTGCTCAGGCACTTTGATGAGCATTTCAGTATTGCTGGTCACAAACTCCTTCTTCTTCCGCTCAAAATCGCTGTAGCCCTTCAGGATAAGACCGATACAGGTGGAGTACATCGGCTTGGTCAGCTCATCAATGTAGCCGCTGCTCAGGTGCTCGTTCGGATAACCGATACGGGCACTGAGACCAGTTTGGTATTCGGTCAGCTGGATGAGGTGCTTCAGCTGTGAACCACCACCGGTCAGGATGATGCCACCATTCAGCTGCTTGTTATCCATGCCCACCTGCTTCAGATGATAAATCACGAAGTCGAGTATTTCGCTCATGCGGGCCTGTATAATTTGCGCCAGCGTCTTCACACTTACCTGCTTAGGCTGCATGCCCCTGATGCCGGGTATAGTGATGATGGCATTGGCTTTGGCTTCTTGTGCCAATGCACTACCAAACTGCACCTTCATGGCTTCGGCCTGGCTCTTCAGTACGCCCAAACCGGTTTTGATGTCGTTGGTAATGTTTTCGCCACCAAACGGAATCACCGCCGTGTGCTTGAGGATACCCTCATGAAAAACGGCCAGATCGCTGGTGCCACCGCCAATGTCCAGAATGGCTACACCAGCTTCCAGATCATGATCGCACATCACCGCATCGGCACTGGCCAGCGGCTGCAGCACAATATCCTTAATGCTGAGTTCGCTGCGGTTGACAGCCCGGGTAATGTTGCGGATCGCATACTTATCGCCGGTGATGATATGAAAATTAGCACCCAGCTTTACGCCGCTGTAGCCAATCGGATTCTTGATGTTCTGGAAATTATCAACGTTGAACTCCTGTGGAATCACATCGATGATTTGATCG
>CANHEC010000242.1 GCA_947459455.1 Chitinophagaceae bacterium | reverse complement strand
GCACCACCCCCGCGGTTGCTGGTATTTTCTAGCACTACCAGTCGGCTCACGGGTTTGTGCACATCGTCGGGGTTAATGGCAGCAGCCACCTGCTGGGCTTTGATGCGGCCCCGGTCGCCCTGCAGCAGGCGCACCGAGCAAAGGCTGTTAACAGCAATGCCGCCGCCCTCATATTGGTACACATGGCTCAGCTCGTCGCAAATCACTTCATCGCCCGGCTGTGTATGTGCTTTAATGGCAATTTGGTTGGTCATGGTACCCGATGGACAAAACAGCCCCGCTTCCATGCCGAACATGTCCGCTAGATGCCGCTCCAGTTGGTTCACGGTCGGGTCTTCGCCAAACACGTCGTCGCCTACCGGGGCGGCCAGCATAGCTGCTAGCATGCCGGCGGTAGGTTGGGTAAATGTATCTGAACGTAGTTCGATGGTCATGATGGGCGGCTGATGTTGAGGGCCACAAAAATAAAGGCCTCCGACAAGCGGAGGCCTTTTGAAAAAATGCAGCCGGATTTGTATCAGGCTTTATCTTTTTTGCAGCAGGCGTCTTCCTTGCAGCACTTTTTGCTGTCGGCCTTGCAGGCTTCCATGCATTTGTCGGTGCATTTATCGGTGCAGCCATTCTTCTTGCACATTTCTACACATTCTTTTTTGCACTTTTTGCTTTTGCAGCATTCGGGTTTGTTGCCGGCTATTGCCAGGCTGCTAGCCAGCACCATTACGGTAGCCAGCATTATTATCTTTTTCATGATCTGATTCTTTTTTGTTGTTGAAAATTGGAAAAAGCAAAAAACAAACATGGAGTAGCTCCGCTACAGGCGGGTCGGTCCTAGGTAAAATGGGAAAAAGGTATCAAACCTGGGGAGGGGGGGCATCCGGCTTCTGTACATGGTTGGTCCAGACGGGGCAAAGACTGCCATTTTCTACATCAATGGCGCCCAACTGGCCGGCTTGCCAATGGTGAGCCCACAATTCCACCGCTACGGGGTGGCAGCACGGCATGGGGCAATGACCGCCGGGGCAACCATGATGGGTGCCTGCCGGACCATCGCAATGCTTTTCTGGTGGATAAGAGGGGGCATGGTCATTGGCCTCCTCAGTACAGCAAGGCATGGCTTCGGTTTCCTCCGTGCAGCAGCTATGTTTGGCCTCAGCGGCGGCATGCGCCTGCTGGACCGGCGGCAATTGCCGGGCGGGTAAAGCCTGCATGTATAGCGCCAGCGGCAGTAGCAAGAACGCCAGTATATGATGACTAATACCTTTCACTGATACAAAAATAGGGTACAAGAGAGGCTGGTTTACCTGTTTATTATCAGGTGCTGCCGGCAATCTGCGGCGGCGGCAGCCCTGTTGGAGGCTGCAAGACCGGCCCCCATCATTCTC
Source organism: Chitinophagaceae bacterium (assembly GCA_947459455.1). Classification (GTDB taxonomy): domain Bacteria; phylum Bacteroidota; class Bacteroidia; order Chitinophagales; family Chitinophagaceae; genus Phnomibacter. The sequence goes on along the minus strand of CANHEC010000242.1, from coordinate 3,427 downwards.
ATGGGCGTGTCAATATGGCGTTAAAAGATTTCCACCACAAACCTTAGTGATCGTTAAGCATAGTTGAAATTTTTGTGGCTTTCATGGAAAAAGTCATGAAAAACGGCCTTAAAGCGTCTTAATATAGCGAACAAGCTGTCGGTACATCGGGTTTTGTTTCGGTAAATGCTATGAAAAGCAGCCGTTCGGTGTTACCTTCGCAGCCATTTTTGAATAATGGTTTTGCACATTGTGTAAAAACCAAGTCGGAGAAAAGGGCGTCTGGTTTGTGCAACCGATTATCTTTCAACGGCATAAAAAGGAGAACTACGTAGTATGAGGCAACTAAAAATTGCTACCCAGATCACAAACCGCGACTCGCAGGCGGTAGAAAAATACCTGCAGGAGATCTCGAAGATTGGCATGATTACGCCGGAAGAGGAAACAATTCTGGCGCAGCGCATCAAAATGGGTGACCAAAAAGCCCTGGAGCGTCTGACCACTGCCAACCTGCGCTTTGTGGTATCGGTGGCAAAACAGTACCAGCACCAAGGCCTCAGCCTGAGTGATCTTATTAACGAGGGTAACCTTGGCTTGATCAAGGCAGCCCAGCGTTTCGATGAAACCAAGGGTTTCAAATTCATTTCGTACGCCGTATGGTGGATTCGCCAGTCCATCCTGCAGGCGTTGGCAGAGCAGGGCAGACTGGTCCGCTTGCCTCAAAACAAAATTGGCACCTACAACAAAGCCAACAAGGCTTACATGGCTTTCGAGCAAGAGCATGAGCGGGAACCTTCGACGGAGGAACTGGCTGATATTCTAGAAATGAGCGAAACCGAGATCAACAACATTTTCCAAAGCAACACCCGCCACAGCAGCCTGGATGCGCCGGTGCATGAAGCCGAAGACGTAGCCATGGGCGACCTGCTGGAGGGTAGCGACGACACCGATGAGGATGTGATGAAGGACTCGCTGCGGGAAGAAATCCGCCGGGTGCTGAAATCGCTGAGCCCCCGCGAAGCAGAGATCGTGTCGGCCTATTTTGGGCTGGACGGCGAAAATGGTGTGACTATTGAGCAAATTGGTCAGAAGTATGATCTGACCAAAGAGCGTATTCGCCAGATCAAGGAAAGAGCGATCAAGCGCCTTCAAAAGGCCCGCTACAGCAATGCTTTGAAAGCCTACCTGGGATAATGGAACTGCAAACGACTATTATCCCGCAATCGGCACCGATACTGAGCAGTAAAGATTTGGGATAATATGTACGGGTCCCGACCAAACTCGGGAAACGACATTGGCCCCTCGGATGTATATCTGAGGGGTTTTTTTGTGTCGTAGTATGTAGGTGTCTAAACCTGAAACACGCCCGTTTTGAACTCGGCCATTTGCGGCTGGTGGTTGGCAGCGCTAATCGCTTCGCTGATGACCATGCGGGTATCCGCCGGGTCAATAATGGCATCGACCCACAGGCGGGCGGCGGCATAGTAGGGGGTGGTTTGGGTTTCGTAGCGGCCTTTTATTTCGTCCAGCAGTTTCTGCTCCTCTTCGGCGGATACAGTTTGGCCCTTGGCTTTCATATTGGCTACTTGTATTTGAAGCAGCGTTTTGGCCGCTTGCTCGCCACCCATCACCGCTATTTTGGCGCTGGGCCAAGCGTATATAAACCTGGGGTCGTAGGCCTTGCCGCACATAGCATAGTTGCCAGCCCCATAGCTGTTGCCTACCACAATGGTTACCTTAGGTACCACGCTGTTAGCTACAGCATTCACAAGTTTGGCCCCGTCTTTTATGATGCCGGAATGTTCGCTGCGGCTGCCCACCATAAATCCGGTCACATCCTGCAAAAACACCAGCGGTATCTTTTTCTGATTGCAATTCATAATGAACCGGGCGGCCTTGTCGGCGCTATCATTGTAGATGACGCCCCCCATTTGCATTTCGCCTTTTCGGTTTTTCAGTACCAACCGCTGGTTGGCTACTATGCCCACAGCCCAACCTTCGATGCGGGCATAGCCGCAAATAATGGTCTTACCATAGTCAGCCTTGAAGGCATCGAAACTGCCGGCGTCTACTATGCAGTCTATGATGCGCTGCATATCGTACGGTTTGGCGTTTTGCGGAGCCTGGATGCCATAAATCTGGTCGGTGGCCGTGGCTGGCGGCTGGGCAGGCTGGCGGCTAAAGCCAGCGCTGGCAGGCTGCCCCATTTTAGCCATCAGGCGTTTTACTTGATCAAGACACTGCTGCTCTGTATCGAATTTGTAATCGGCGATACCGCTGATTTCAGTATGCGTTACTGCGCCGCCCAGGGTTTCGGCATCTACATCTTCGCCAATAGCCGCCTTTACTAAATAGGGCCCTGCCAAAAAAATGCTGCCATTACCGGTTACCATCAGGGTCTCGTCGCTCATGATAGGCAGGTAGGCACCTCCTGCTACGCAAGCACCCATCACAGCCGCTATTTGCGGAATGCCCATGGCACTCATACGGGCATTGTTCCGAAATATGCGTCCGAAATGTTCCTTGTCCGGAAAAATTTCATCCTGCATGGGCAGGTACACGCCGGCGCTGTCTACCAAATAAATGATGGGCAGGTTGTTTTCCATGGCAATTTCCTGCATGCGCAGGTTCTTTTTGCCCGCCATCGGAAACCAGGCTCCGGCCTTCACCGTTTGATCGTTGGCTACTATAATGCACTGCCTGGCGCTTACATATCCCATTCCTGCCACCGTACCCGCAGCAGGGCATCCACCTTCGCTTTGGTACATATCCCATGCAGCAAAGGCGCCTATTTCAATAAAGCGGCTATCCGTATCGATCAGGTATTGGATGCGTTCCCGGGCTGTCAGTTTGTTGCGTTCACGCTGTTTGGCAATGGCTTTTTCGCCCCCGCCTTTGTGCACTGCCGCCAGCCGTTGCTTCACCTGGCTCCATGCCAGTTTCATCGCATCTTCATTGCGGTTAAATTCTAGATCCATGGCAAGCAAAAATTAATAGTGGCAAATATAGCAGCCGGCAAAGGCCCGACGGCCGACGAGGTGTGTAAAGGGTTGCCAAAAGCGATACCAAATAACGCTAGACCAAATTGAGCGATGCAGCAATACGTGGGTATGCAAAGCAAATGAGTACCAGCAACAGTGAGAGGTAGAAAAGCACCGTCATGCTATTGGCAAATCGCATTACTTTTTTGCGCCCGGCATCATAAGAGGCGTCGATGTCCATTGAAGAGTAAGGGAATAAAAGTTTCAAGTCAATGCCTTCGTCGCTGCGGCGGTTATAGCTGGCTACCCGAATAATCTTGCCGCTTTGGGTTGCAAGCGCCATGCCCAGTCCTATTAGTTTCACGGTGAGCAAAGTTTCGTGAGAAAGCATATTGTTTGCAATGTTTTGAAGCCGACTAAAGATAAGGAAGGCCGCTGCAATGGGCATGAAATTTTCGTGATGTGTT
>CANHEC010000241.1 GCA_947459455.1 Chitinophagaceae bacterium | reverse complement strand
TGCTGTACAAAGCTTTGCTGGCCCGGCGGCCACTATTTGTGTTCAATCGGTTTTTTCTGTTGGCCATTTTGGTTTTACCAATAGTACTGCCGTGGGTATCCATTGAATGGCCGTCGGCGGCACCGGTTATTGATTTGCCCTTGCCTGCAAGTGCGGAGCCTACGTTTTGGGTAGTACCGGCGAAGCAGGTGCCAGCGGCACTGCCAGCGGCCGAGGCAGGCAGCAGGTTGGCATGGCCCGATTTGGTACTGCTGGCCTACGGCCTTGTTGCTACCTGGCTCATGGGTAGGCTGCTGCTGGCGCTGTGGGCTACCCGGCTCCACTGTGTAGGTGGCTACAAAGCCGAGTTGGCAGGTCATCAATTTGTGGCACTGCCGCGGGGAAAGGCACCGTTTTCTTTTTTTGGTAAAGTGTACCTGCCCGAAGCATTGCTGCAGCAGCCCGAGGCTTTGCCCGCTATTTGGCGCCATGAGGATACCCACGCCCGGCAGTGGCATACGATAGATGTGCTATTGGTACACATTGTACAGGCTTGCTGCTGGTTCAATCCGGTGGTATGGTGGGTAGGCCGTGCCATACGGCTAAACCACGAGTACCTGGCCGATAGAAAAGCATGCGCCGATGCAGGCTCGGCCGTGCAGTATTTGCAGGCCCTGCATACCAGTTTCCAACTTCAGTCATCGCTTTCGCTGGCTCATGCATTTTCCATGGGCGAACTTTCAAAACGCATTCATATGTTAGGCAAACACTGTTCTGCTCGGGCCCGGGTGGCCATTACTTTGCTGGCTACGCTGGCGCTGTTGCTGGCTGCGCTTCCTGCTATGCAGCTATCGGTGGTGGCGGCCCAGCCGGCTACTACCCAAAAGTCCAATACTGATACGCTGACTGCCAGCGGCCCGGCTGCCACGCCCGACCCCAGGCGGGTGGAGCAATGGAAACGCATGACCTACAAGTATGCCACTACGCCGGCGCCAGCCGCCGTGCTGGAAGAGTACCAGCGCATCAGCGCTGTAGATACGACACAGCCCAAATGGTGGCTGAAGCGAACCGAATCGGTATCGGCTACCGACCGCAAGCGGCTGCTGGACCTGTACGTGCAAATGACACCCGAGCAACAGCTGGCGCAATACATGAAGTTCATCAAGCGGGGTGGTCCCCTGCAAAAGGCTACGCCGACGGCGGAGCAGTTTGAGCGGTTCAAAAACCCGAAGCTGTACGGCGTTTGGATAAATGATAAGCGGGTGCCCAATAGTGCGTTGGACAGGTACACGGCCAAAGACTTTGCGCAGTTTGATGTGAGCAAGCTATATGGGGCGGCCAAAAAAGGCCGTAGCTACACGCACCAGGTAAACATGATGACCAACGATTACTATGCTGCTTATTTGGCACAGACAAAAGCCACTGCCGATGAGCCGCTGCTGGTAATAGCCTGGGTGTGGAAAGATGGTAAGCGATAGGCCAGGGCTGCCGGGAAATGCACAGCTGCCGACAATAGCCGGGACAGTAGCGGAAAGCCCACAGGGCCGGCGCAGCCGGTACGAGGACTTGGAGCGAATGGCCCGACCGGCTGACGAGTTTGGTACCGCCGCCGACGCTCCCTTATTTCCGTATTTGAAAAGTAGTACTGTCCTTAGACTGCCCAATCAACAATTTGGTTGGCCCACTCGGCACGGTAGGGGGTTTGAATGCGGATGTAGTTGTCGGTATAACCCTCCATCATGCCACCTTTTTCGTGCCCTTCAAACAGCACAGGCCGCTGCTGGCCGCGGTGCTGCTCAGTAAAGTATTGCAGCTTCATGTAGCTCAGGTTGCGCAGGGTTTTGTTGCGTTCGTTGCGCACCGCCACGGGCACTACGGGCTGTATGTCCAGCGCTTTGGTATTGGCTCGTTCGCTGTAGGTAAATACGTGCAGGTAGCTCACGTCGAGGCTGTGCAGAAAATCAAATGTCTCCTGAAACAGCGCATCGGTTTCGCCGGGAAAGCCCACAATCACATCTACACCAATGGCGCAGTGGGGCATCAGCTGCTTGATGCGTGCCACCCGGTCGGCATATAGCTGGCGCTTGTAGCGGCGGCGCATCAGCCCCAGTATTTTATCGCTGCCGCTTTGCAGCGGAATGTGAAAATGCGGCATGAAGGCCCGGCTTTGCGCCACGTAGTCGATGATTTCATCGGTAAGCAGGTTGGGCTCGATGCTGCTGATGCGATAGCGGCTGATACCTTGCACAGCATCCAGCGCTTTTACCAGGTCCAAGAAAGTTTCGGGATAGTCCTGGTCGCCGTGCGGGCCTTTGCCAAAATCGCCCAGGTTCACGCCGGTCAGCACTATCTCTTTTACGCCTTCAGCTGCCAGTTGTTCGGCATTGGCTACCACGCGGGCCACCTCATCGCTGCGGCTTTTGCCACGGGCCATGGGGATGGTACAAAAGCTGCAGCTGTAGTCGCAGCCATCCTGTACTTTCAAAAAAGTGCGGGTGCGGTCGCCCTGGCTCCAGCTGCTGTTGAAGCCGGTCACGTCGGCTATATCGCAACTGCTGATGCGGGTGCTGTCGCCCTTGCTCAGCTCGGCCAGGTGCTGGCCGATATTGAATTTTTCGGCCGCCCCCAGCACCAGGTCCACGCCCGGTATCTCGGCTATTTCTTTGGGCTTTAGCTGGGCGTAGCAGCCGGTAATGACCACCAGGCTTTCGGGCGCCCGCCGCTGGATGCGGCGTACCAGCATGCGGCATTCTTTGTCGGCATTATCCGTTACACTGCAGGTGTTGATCACGTACACGTCGGCCTGGTCGGTAAACTCTTTCTTTTCAAAACCCTCGGCTTCCAGCTGGCGGGCCAGCGTGGAGGTTTCAGAAAAGTTGAGCTTGCAACCCAGCGTGTGAAACGCGACAGATTTTTTGGTAGCGGGAGCCAGCATGCGGGGCGCAAAATTAAGCCGCTCGTTTGCACGAACGGCTTGTTTAAGAAATATTTGAAGGTGCTCTGACTGGTCAAAACACGCTGCTACTGTCTTTTTTAGCTTGTAAAAAGGCTTTGGTGGGCACTTTCTGGTAGGTCATCAAAAACTCGATTTTGCCATTTTTCACCCGCCAGTTATCGTCGAAAATGGCTGAATCGCGGCGGCCACCCTTTTCTACCCACTTGTTGTAGCTGGTAGTGTACACCCACTCTTCGCCGCTGTCTTTGTCGCGTAGCGATACGGCCGATATGATTTCGTTGGTGGTGGCGCCATAGCCTGCCCGGTTTTTGCCCAGTACTTCGTTGATGCGGCTGTTGGGCACCGCTACTTCATTGCGGCTGTCGGGCAGGCGCAGGCGCAGGGTATCGGCGCACAGCCCGGCCACTTCGTTGGCCCGGCCGGCATCCCAATGCTGGTAAAAATTCAGGACCAGCTTTACATTGTCGGGGCTGCCTATTTCCCAGTTTTTATACCGGATGGGTATGCCATAGTCTACAGGTGGGGCCGATGCAGTATCGGCACTGGCGGTAGCGGGTGCGTTGGTACCAGTATCGGCCGGTGTGCAGGCGGCGGCTGCCAGCAGCAGGCCAAGGCTCCATAGTTGCGTTGTCAGTTTCATGATCTTGTTGATTTCAATAGCCTGAATATAAGCAAGGCGCCAAATAAATCGGGGGTGGGGTCTTACTTCAGGCAGTTTTTTTTCGGATGAAAAGCCGCAGATTTGGTTGGTGATACCTCAGGCCGATACTGCAAGGGATACTTTGTACAGCCGCCGCACCCAGCTGGCCGAGCAGGTGTGGCAGCTGCAGTGCGCTATGTTTCCGGCCAGCCGGTGGCAGGTGCAGCCCGCATTGTGCGTGGCCGATACCGAAGCCTACCTCGGCCACTTGTACGAGGCCATGCTGGTGTTCGATAAGTCGCTTTTCACAGCGCATATCTGCTGGCTGCACAGGGTGCTGCAAGCCCGGGCGGTGCCGTCCGACCACCTGCTGCAAAACCTGCAGGCAGCCAAAACAGTGCTGCGCCAGCAGCTGACCGAAACGGCCGGCCCACTGGCAGAACTGTACCTGACAGCGGCCTGCCATGCCATAGAGCAAGGCGTGGCCGAAGGCCCGCTGTTGGCACCCGCCGAACAAGGTTCGGCGGCAGCGCAATACCTGCAACTGCTGCTGGCAGGCCAGCGCCAGGCTGCCTACCAACTGGTGCAGCAGTTGCTGGCCAGTCGGTGGACACTGCAGGAAGTATACCTCCACATTTTTCAGGCCAGCCAATACCGCATAGGCCAGCTGTGGCAGGAAAACGAGCTGTCGGTGGCGCAGGAGCACTACTGCACGGCGGTTACGCAAAGCATTATGGGCAGCCTGCTGCCCAGTCTGTTTGGGGCACCACGATGCGGTCTCAAGTTGCTGGCCTGCTGTACCACTGGCGAGCTACACGAATTAGGCTTGCGCATGGTCACCGATTTTTTTGAACTGGATGGATTTGATACCTATTTCGTGGGGGCCAATACAGCAGCGGGCACCGCGGTGCAAATGGCTGCTGACTTGCAAGTCGATCTGATCGCCATCTCTACCACCATGACGCCGCAGGTGTCACTGGTGCGTCAGGCCATCGCACATTTTCGGCAAACGAGTGCCACTGCCAGTATTCCTATTTTGGTAGGAGGCTACCCTTTCAAGGCATCGCCGGGACTTTGGAAGCAGGTAGGGGCCGATGGTTTTGGCAACGATGCACAGGAGGCCCTGCTGGCCGCTCATATGCTTTTAAAACTACCCGGCACTAATTTTCCGCTGCCATGAATCAATCTGCCAGTTCATCGTTTGCCTACTGCCTTGAGTGCGATATAGACGGGCAAATCATTTCGGTACTGAAAGCC
>CANHEC010000240.1 GCA_947459455.1 Chitinophagaceae bacterium | reverse complement strand
GAGGCGATGAACGCGTCGTTGTCGGGTGCAAACACGGTCATCACAGCACGGGCATCGGTGGGGTTGAAAGCGAGACCACTACCGGCACGGGTAATGGCTGCACCCAAAATAGAGAAATTGGGGTTGGCAGCTACCAGCTGCGCAATGGTTTGTGTACCGACGGTGGGCGGTACTATTGGCGTGGGCTCGGGCAGCTTCTTGTTGCAGGCAGCCAGCAGTACTACTGCGGCCGCGGCAGCGCCGGCCTTGCTTATCCATTGGTTGAATATCGTTTTCATACGGTCTTAGTTTTTTTGATTGGCTCTCACTTCCAATTACAGCACGTTGTAAGCAAAGCTTACGTAGTACAAACCACCAATGCTGGGATTGGCCACCGCGTTGCGGTAGTATTGGTTCAGCAGGTTGTTAGCACCCACTTTGATAATTGATTTGATTTTCGGTGCCTTGAAGTTTACGCTGGCATCCACCGTGTGGAAAGCAGGCAAGGTGCCCTGGATGAAATCGCTTTCGTAGAAGAACTCCTCCTGCCAACGCCATACGAGGTTGAAACCAACGAGCTTCTTTTTGCCAAAGCCAGTATTGCCGAGGCTTACGTTAGTGCGGTACTTGGGCGCATTGAAGAAAGCACGGAAGCCAGTGGGCACATCGCTCAGCACATCGCTCGATGCATTCACACCTACAGTAAAGCCTTTGGGCAGCAGGTAGTCGAGGCTGGCACCCCAACCGTAAGTCTTTACCTCACCCGGTGCATTTACTACAATGCTGAAGCCGGTAAAGCTACCACCCGGAGTAGGTGTACCGCCGGGGAACTGCACACCATCACGACGGCTGATGAAGTTTTTGTAGGTACCAAAGTAACCGTACACATCTACCAACAGTTTAGTCTTAATTACGGCCTTGTAGCCTGCTTCAACAGAAGTAACTGATTCGGGCTTGGTAGGCGTATAGGTAAAGCGCTGCAGCGTAATGGGATCATACGGTGCATTGTTCAGCAGGTTGTAACGCTCCCACAGGGCACGGTTTTCACCAATCAGGATGCCGGTACCCACGTTCAGGTTGATCCACTGCTGCTGGGTGCTGGGAAAGCGATAAGCCGTTTGGTAAGAGACACGGATGTTGTGGTTCTTAGCAGGCTTGAAAAGCGCTGTTACGCGGGGCGTAAAGCGACCTTCAAAGTTTTGGTTTTTGTCGTAACGGCCGCTGGCAGTCAGGCGCAGCTTCTCATCGAACAGGCTCTTGGCTATTTGCACATAACCACCGTATTCACTAATGGTAATGGGTTCGCCAATTTTATCGGCAAACAAAGTGCCCTGGCTGTTCAGTACATACTGCTTCCAGTTGCCACCTACCATGATGTCAGCAAACTTGATGATGTCTTTGAAATCATACTGACCTTCTACCATGTACAGGTCGCTACGATCGAGGAACAGACCGCCCTGCGGAATGGGGCGACGGCGCACCTCATCGAAAATGTTGCGGAACTGTGTAGAACCAGCTACGGGGCGGCCCTGATCGGCCACAGTGCGGGCCAGGTTGTGCGCATCAATATCGCTGCGGCCAGCCAGCTTGTTGTTTACAAAAGCAATGGCATACTCAGGGAACCAGGTGGTGCTGGGCTTCCAGGCCTCGTTGAACAGTTGGGTGGTAACGGTCAGGTTGTATGATTCGCCACTGTTTTCCTGCGTGGTGTAGCCGCGGATGTACCAGTTTTTACCTACAATGTCCAACTTGTATTGGCCAATCTTGAAGTCTTTCAGCGAATAACGCTGGCTGCCGGTGTACACCGAGTTGCCGGTGCCCCAGTGACCCGCCAAAATCGCTTCTACATTCTTGCCCAGCTTGTAGTGCAGCGCACCGCTAAACTTGAAGTTGAAAGTATTGGGATTGGCCACTTCTTTTTCGGTGTAGCCGGTACGGCTTACCGGAATATTGGCAGGCAGTGTATTGATGTAGTCACGCAGGAAAGGCGCCTGACCACCAATGATGTTCAAAATGCTGCGCAGGTTGGTAGTTGTTTCGTCGCCGTAGGTGTTTACACCATCGTAGTTCGGATCGGTGTCGCGGGTGCCCGCAACCAGTTCGCCGGTGGTGCTGCTGATGCGGCGGTAGTTGCGCATATCGTCGGCCAGCCAGTCTCTTGCCTGAATCAGCTCAGCGCCAATCTTGAAGGCAAATTTTTCCGATACTTTTTTGCCGTAGCGAACCGCCCAGTTGTGATAGGGCGACGGATCACGCTGGCGACCATCGGTGTGCATGATGCCGGTTTTTACCTGAAACGACAAACCCTGATACTTGAAAGGGTTTTTGCCATTGATCAGGATGGTACCGTTCATACCGCCGGGGCCATACAGGGCCGATGAAGCGCCTTGCAGCAATTCAAAATTGTCAACGTCCAATTCGGTAAGGCCGATAACGCTACCCACGCTGAAGTTCAGACCAGGTGCCTGGTTGTCCATGCCATCCATGATCTGGTTGACACGCAGGTTACCGCTACCATTAAAGCCGCGGGTAGCCGGTGTTTTAAAGGTAAGTGAGCTGGTTACTACGTCCACCCCTTTCAGGTTGGTCAGCATGTCGTAGTAGTTGGCAGCAGCCGAAGTACGAATTTGTGTATTACCCACCCGCTCAATGCTCACCGGCGATTCCAGAATGCGGCTGGGCGTACGAGTGGCAGATACTACCACTTCCTGACCCAGTGCCTGGCTCTGATCAAGCATGATTTCAACGTCGGCGGCGGCACTGACAGTTACGCTCTTCATAGCGTAGTTCACAGCCGAAATTTCAAGAGTGATGGGGAATTTCTGAGTGGTTGTGAGCGTGAAATTGCCGTTGTCATCGGTGTAAGTACCCGTTTGGGTGCCCTTAATGACTACCGAAACAGCGGAAATTGTTCCTTTTGTGGTGGCATCTTTTACGGTCCCTTTGATGGTAACCGACTGAGCTATGGCAGCAATCGTGAAAGCATTCGCCAAGATCAGTACTGCCAGGAACGGTAGCACTTTTCTCATAATTAAATAGTTTTAGCAAAGCAAATATGAGGGTTTTAGGTTCAATTCTTCAACATACTTTAAAACCCGAGGTTATCAGTCCACAGGTTTTGCAGATTTTGGAATTGCCCCGGTATTTCAGCCTCTAAACCGCCGAAAAGTTTTCCTTTGCAACCGTTATGAATCTCACCATCCCTCACCTGACGGGCTACTACAAAGGAAAGGTCCGCGATGTTTATTCCGTAGCCGATAATTTACTCGTCATGGTGGCCAGCAACCGCATTTCGGCCTTCGACGTAATCCTGCCCCGTGCCATTCCGTACAAGGGTCAGGTGCTAAACCAGATAGCTGCCTACATGCTACAGGCTACAGCCGACATTTGCCCCAACTGGCTGCTGGATGTGCCAGCACCAAACGTGAGTATTGGGCGGCGATGCGTGCCTTACCGGGTGGAGATGGTAGTACGTGGCAACCTGACCGGACACGCCTGGCGCACTTATAGCAGCGGCCTGCGCACCCTTTGCGGCGTCAGCTTGCCCGAAGGCATGCAAGAGAATGATTTTTTTCCGGCCCCCATCATCACGCCCACCACCAAGGCCGAAGCCGGACATGATGAAGACATCAGCCGCGAAGACATCATTGCCAGAGGCATTGTACCGGCCGATGACTATGCACGATTAGAGACCTACACCCTCGCCTTGTTTGCCCGCGGCCGCGAAATAGCAGCCCGGCAGGGCCTGATACTGGTAGATACCAAATATGAGTTTGGCAAAATTGGCGACACCATTTACCTGATGGATGAGATCCACACGCCGGATAGCAGCCGCTATTTTTATGCCGACGGCTTTGAAGAAAGGCAGGCACGTGGCGAGAAGCAGAAACAGCTGAGCAAAGAGTTTGTACGAGAGTGGCTGATTGCCAACAACTTTATGGGCAAGGAAGGACAAACGGTGCCCGACATGAGCGACGAATGGATTGATACCATCAGCCAGCGATACATAGAGCTGTATGAAAAGGTAGTAGGTCAGGCATTTGAAAAACAAGACTGGACCGACGCACAAACTGAGGCTGCCATTGCCGAGTCGCTCCAACGGCTGATGCCCGCCTAAGCTGGCATCCGATTTATTCATGCCGGCCTTCAGAATGCCTCTTGCAGGCTGAAAAACACGCCGCTGCTGCGTACACCGCGGGCATAGTCGACCGTAATGTTTGTGCGAGCCGCCTTATCCAACTGTATGCGCAACCCCGCACCGGCAGCCGGCGCCACCGCCCCTAAAAGCTTTTGCTGCGGCCCCGATACACTGGTCATGTTGGCAAATGCCACGCCGCCCAGCAGGCCATTGCGGGTAATGGGAAAACGGTATTCTGCTTCGGTGTAAAAAAGATCGTCGCCGCGAAAGCGCCCCTGGATATAGCCCCGGCCAGTGCGATTGTAAGTATCCCAGCCAATAGCGGGCAAGCTCAGATAAGGCCGATCGCCCTCCTGGCTGAAAGCGGCTTTTAGCCAAAATGCCAGCAAATGCCGCGGCCGAGATGGCTGCAGGTTCCAATAGTAGCGGCCTTCCAGCATCAGCAAGGGTTCGCGGCGGGTGCTGCCCAGCCAGCGGGTATCCATGCGGCTGGCAATGCTGGCAAACCAACCCTTGTAGGGGTTGGCAATATTGTCGCGGCTATCCCAGCGCAGCGTAAACTGGAGACCATTGGCACTGTAGCGATCAACTGGCAGGTTGTTTTGCTGGCCGTACTGATAATGTGCGGTCTGGTACGGCGCTGCCGGATCCAGATTCAGCGCCTCGTCGCGTATGTTGGAATGCATATCAAACGCCAGGCCCAGCCCGGCATACAACTGCTGG
>CANHEC010000239.1 GCA_947459455.1 Chitinophagaceae bacterium | reverse complement strand
TGTGGTGGTTCTTCCTGTTTTGGCTGCCCAAATACCTGGAAGCACAATACGGCATGAAAGGCACCGACATTATGCTGCCGCTGGCCGTGCTGTACAGCATGACGATGGTAGGCAGCATTGGCGGGGGCTGGTTTCCCATGTATTTCATCAACAAAGGCATGCAGCCCTACGATGGCCGCATGAAAGCCATGCTGCTGATAGCGCTGGTACCGCTGCTGGTGCTGCTGGCACAGCCGCTGGGCGGCGCCAGCTACTGGGTGCCCGTACTGCTCATAGGCATGGGTGCTTCGGCCCACCAGGCATGGAGTGCCAATATTTTTACCACCGTCAGCGATATGTTTCCGCGAAAAGCCGTGGCCTCGGTAGTAGGCATCGGCGTCATGGCCGGCGGGCTGGGCGGGGTGCTCATCAGCAAGGTAGGCGGCGCCCTTACCGACCACTACAAGGCGCTGGGCCATGTACAAACGGGCTATACCATCATGTTCAGCTTTTGTGCCGTGGCTTATCTGCTGGCCTGGCTGCTCATGAAGAGCCTGGTACCCCGCCACCGGGTGATTACTGATTTGTAAACCCTCTTTATCCAACCTTATCGGCACTTTCTCAGGTGCCGTGCACCCGTTAGCCCGCCTTCGCTTTGGCCGTGCCTATTCGGGTGCTGTTTGTGCGCCGCCGCTACTGCCGCCGCAGCAGCACCCGCTGCACGCTGGTCACGGCAATGCTTTTGACCGGGCTATCGGCCGGGCCGGGCAGGGCCTGCCCCGAGGTGACCTCGAACAGCAGCTCCTGCCCACCGGGCAGCAGCTCGTAGCTGGCCGTCAGCTGGTAGCCGCCGGTTTCAAACTGGCTGTACAGCTTGGCGCCCACCAGGTAGTCGTGCAGCATGATGCCGTTGCCCTCATCGGTTTGGTACTGGCCGGGGCCTAGCTGCTGCAGCACATAGTCTTTGGTAAGCGGGGGCCGCGTAGCGTGTACATACTGCATGCGCCACTGCAGGCGGCTGCTATCGGGCGCCAGCGGCGCCACGCTAAAGCGGATAGCCACACTATCGGCCAGGCGGCCCTGCTGGTAGATGTACATGGTGCCGGCCCACTGCCCGATGCAGCGCTGCGGCATGGGCTGTGCTGCCGCTCCGGGCCCTGCCACACCGGCCAGGGCTATCATGCTCATAACGACGATGACGAATGCTTTCATACCCCGGAAAGATAAACGCTGGCCACGGCCCGCCGGGCAGCTATTACAGCAGCGCCGGGAAAGGGGGAGGAGTGCGGGGGGAGTTTGGCACCAAAAAAATGTCACCGGAAAAATTGGTGACGGAAAATTGGTGACAGGTGGGCGAGGGCTGGCCGCATGAAGGCTGTGCCGACGACAGCTACCTTTAGGCCATGGCAGACGTGCACGACAAAGCGACGCGGCGGAAAAACATGCAGGCTATAAGGGCGAAGGATACGAAGCCGGAGCTGGTGGTCAGGAAATTTCTGCATGCTGAAGGCTTCCGCTATCGGCTGCACAGTCGCCAGTTACCGGGCACGCCTGACATTGTACTGCCGAGGTATCGAACAGTGATTTTCATCCATAGTTGTTTCTTTCACGGCCATGATGGCTGCAAGTATTTTGTCATTCCCAAAACACGCACTGAGTGGTGGCAAGACAAGATCGCCGGTAATAAGCTCAACGACGCAAAATCTGCGGCCGCATTGAAAGAGGCTGGCTGGCGTTTGTTGGTAATTTGGGAATGTGAGCTGAAAGCTTCGGCTAGGGAAGGCACACTCGCCAAGCTACTTTGGCACCTGTCCTAAAAATTTTAGTAAAAGTTATTCAACGTGACTTAAAAGCCAACGGACTTTAAGTCACATATTTCAATTTGCCTGAATGAGCATTCAGGACAAAATAGGCCGTCGCATCAAGGAATTGCGAATTGAAAAGGGCCTGACTCAAGAGGCTGTCGCTTGGCGCTCTGAGCTCGACAGAACGTTTATGAATCATGTCGAGAATGGGCGTCGCAACATTTCACTCAATAGCCTCGAAAAAATTATCTGTAGCGGTCTGCAGATTTCCTTTTCTGAATTTTTTAATACGCAAGATTTCGCTTAAACGCTATGGCAAAAAAGCATTTGAGAGTTATAGATCTATTCGCTGGGGCGGGCGGGTTTTCTCTTGGATTGAAACAATTTGGTGAAAAAAGTAGCAGTATTTCATTTCAGCACGTGTGGGCGAATGATTTTAACAAGGATGCTGTAGCCACTTACAACGCAAATTTTGGAAACATTTGCGTGGGTGGTGACATAAATGCTGTTCTAAACCATCAATCGCATTTGATTCCCAAAGCTGACCTTGTAATTGGTGGACCACCTTGTCAGGGTTTTAGCTTACTTAACAGGAATAGGACTTTAGATCCACGCAAACAGATGTGGATTCCCTTCATGGAGATTGTGAAGTTAAGTGGTGCATGCATGTTTGTTATGGAAAATGTCCCTGAATTGTTGGCTTCTGCTGAGTTTATGGATATTCAAGAATATGCGTATGAACTTGGCTTTGACTTAAAATCAACAAAACTGTTAGCTTCTGATTATGGAGTGCCACAGGCAAGAACAAGGGCATTTATTTTTGGCAGTCGTCTTGGGAAAATTGGAAGTGAGTTTCCGCCATTAAGGACTCATTATAATCCCAAAGCTGTCGATTCGATTGACTGGTCTAGGTATATAGAACATCCAAAGCCTTGGCGAACAGTTAAAGACGCTATAGGCGATCTTCCCGAGCCAGTAGGAACAGAGATAAGGGGCATCAATGGTCTTGAGGCATTACACTTCGGGAGAATGCCAACAGAGATGAGCCTAGCACGCTACCGTGCTATTCCAGGAGAGGGCATGAATAGATTTGATCTTCTTAGAAACGCCCCAGAGCTGACGCCGGAATGCTGGAAGAGAAAGAAAAGTGGTGGCACGGATTTATTTGGTCGGCTTTGGTGGGATAGGCCATCTGTGACGATTCGGACAGAATTTTTCAAGCCAGAGAAAGGTAGGTACCTACATCCATCGCAACACAGACCAATAACCCATCGAGAGGCTGCTAGGATTCAAACTTTTCCGGATGATTTTATTTTCAAAGGTACAAAGACAGAAGTGGCAAGGCAGATTGGAAATGCAGTAGCGGTAGCGCTTGCTGAACATGTTGCCGCTTCCATTGCAAAACACTTCACGCTTTTCAAACTCCAGAAGAAAATTAACAAAGATGTCAAGCACTCAATACAGGCAATCGGTTGAAAAGCATTTAGCAGAACTTGAAGACTTTCTTCAGCGTTTTTTTGACTTAGCTAGCAAAGGAGATGTTAGAGCGCAGGTTCTGGCGCTTATACCTGCCTTTAAAACACTGCGAAGAATTGGTACGAATGTTGTCGGGGGAGGGGAAACAATTGCTGGAGCCAGAGACCGTATTCTCGCCTATTTAAAAATGCATGTTGGGCAGCCTATAGACAGTGATGAGTTAATGGTTGTTTCTGGTATTTCAGAGTTCGCAAGACGAATACGTGAACTCAGAGTTGAATTCGGTTGGCCAATAATCAGCGGAGTGTCGGTTAAAGAAATGATCGATGGTGGTGATTGGGGTACGATGACAGCACAGTATTCGGATTTGAAGGTTAGCCAATATGTGTTATTGTCTGGCGAAAATGATAGAGAAGCAGCTTATCGTTGGAATTCTTTGAACGATCTTAGAAAACGGGGAGATATAAATAGCGTAAAAGAGAGGTTGTTGCTATATCTTTTGGATAATGTTGGAAAGCTGATACCGGGTGATGAACTCGCTTATTTGGCAAATGGTAAAAAAGAGTGGGCTAGGAGGACAAGGGAACTTAGGACGGAAGATGGTTGGCAGGTCAAAACCAAAATGAGTGGCCGGTCTGATCTACCTGCTGGCTACTACGTTTTGGAATCTAATATTCAAGCTGAGCCGCATGATCGGATGATAGAAGATTCCATCCGCATTGAAGTTTTAGAGCGTGACAACTTTTCTTGTAGGAAGTGCGGATGGTCATATGCAAGTGCGAAGGTTGGGGATAGGAGAAGCCTCTTGGAACTACATCATATTCAATATCATGCAGAGAAGGGAAAAAACACAATCGAAAATCTTATTACCCTGTGCAATGTCCACCATGACGAGGTCCATCGTCAAAAGATGAATGAGATTACGCTTTTTGAGTGGTTGTCTTCAAAGAAGTAGTGGGTTTCTGCTAATGCTGTGCGCCGATTCACCAGTGCCCCCCCCTCGCACCCCAGCCCACCGGCTGCCGGATGCGCAGGGGTAGTCTCGGCTCAGCCGAGACCGAAGTGATAACGAAGCCCGAAGCAGCCGGTGCTGCAGCTGAGCAGCGCACCGCTGCCCACAGCCCCCGGCATTTCAAACAAAGTGGAGGCATTGCCCGTTTTGGTGGGAGCCGGCACCGGCCGGGGAGGGAACCGCCGCAGCTGCCAGCCTGCGGCACTTGAACAAATAACAAGCCCGACCAACCCCGCCGCCTATCTTTGCCGGCCTTGAACGAGTTATGAGGAACATCCGGAATTTTTGCATCATCGCCCACATCGACCACGGTAAAAGCACCCTGGCCGACCGCCTGCTTCAGCAAACCAATACCATCAGCGAACGCCAGATGATGGACCAGGTGCTGGACGATATGGACCTGGAACGTGAAAAAGGCATCACCATCAAGAGCCACGCCATCCAGCTAGACTACCCCTACACGGGTACGAACCCCAACTTTACGCAGCCTGAGCCTTACACCCTCAACCTCATCGATACCCCCGGCCACGTAGACTTTAGCTACGAAGTGAGCCGGGCTCTGGCCGCCTGCGAAGGCG
>CANHEC010000238.1 GCA_947459455.1 Chitinophagaceae bacterium | reverse complement strand
CAAATTTGTAATACAAAAAGGCAAAGCGGATGCCATTGTAAATGAACATGGCCAGCAGGTTGGCCAGGGCAGCGCCCATCATGCCATAGCTATTAATGAGCAGGTAATTGAGCGGAATGCCGATAACGGAATACACCAGGGTGCTGGCAAAATCGAACCGCCAGTACGACGAAAGCTGGATGATGACACTGTTGAGCCCGGTGCCCAGGTTGATCCATCGACTGATGATGAGCACTGCCAGCGGCATAATCATGATAGCGTAGTCGGACGGGAAATAGCGCTCCAGGTTGTGGAGGTTGATAAGCACGAACCCGCCGAGGCCCATGCCGGCTACCAGCAGGTTGAGGGCGCTTTTGCGGTACACACTTTGCAGGCCCTGTATGTTTTTTGCCCGCCAATACTCGCTGATGAGCGGAATGCTGCTGGTTTGCATGCTGCGCATGGGCACCTCCAGCACCTGGGCAAAATACTGTGCTACCGCGTAGATGCCCGCCTTGCTGAAATTGTACATACTGGCCAGAAAAAGGGTGTCGCACACTACAAAGGCCACATTGCTAATGGTAGTAAGGAAGACAAAACTGCCAAGGCTGATCATTTTGCTGCGCAGCCGCCGCGTGACGGCACTGATGCGACGGGTAATGGGGAAGCCGCCGGCCTTTCGCACTTTATAAACAATGATAATAGCCGCCGGCAGGTAAATCAGTCCAAAGAGCAGCATAAATCCGTCGAAACTGACCCAGCCAGCCCAGTACAGCAGCAGGCACACGGTGGTCAGTACCCTGAAGAGCAGCTCTTTGAGCGTGTTGGCCAGGATGGTGTGGCCGGCAAACCAGGCATACAGCTCCATGAAAAGAAAGCTGCCCTGCAGTATTACAAACAGGCCCAGGGTGTAGTAGTTGGGCTCAAAAAGCGGGTTGTTTTTGCCGAAAATGCGAACGATTTGCGGCTGCAGCAGGTACAGCAGTGCCAGCACCAGCAGCAGTCCGCCAGCAAAGACGAGGCCTGTAATGGCAGGTAAATCGATTTGCCGGGGCGCCAGGTAGCGTTTGTAAAAAGGGAAGAACTTGGCCATGACGGGCAGGGTGCCCAGGGTGGCCAGGTTGGCCAGCAGAATGGCAGCCTCGGTGACGACCCGCGTAAGTCCCCACTCGGTAGTGCTGAGGATGCGGGGCTGCAGCACAATGAGGTTGAGCGCCCCCACGCCAAAGCCGAGGAAAATGACCAGGGTGGAAAGAATGTACTGGCGCTGGATAGTGGGCGAACTGCTCATGCTTCAGGCTGCAAAGTAAGGGGCTGCACATTTATGGCTGTTTTTTACACGGTTGTCAATTGTAGTGGGTGCCAAGGTCCGTTGGGGGGGGCGCTTAGGGCGTTACAGCTAATTTTGAACTCCCGCCAACCATTGGACCTTATGAAACACCTGTACACATTTTTAGCAGCCCTGTTGCTCATGGGCAATGCAAATGCACAAATTCTCATCACCACTCCCGGCGATACAGTACTTCACCCTTCAGCCATGCTGGAGGTAAAAAGCCCTGTTCGTGGTTTTTTGCCGCCCCGGATGTCGTCGCTGCAGCGTCGGGCAATTGCCAACCCGGCAGAGGGCCTCATGGTGTTTGACAGTACCTGGCAAAAAGTGTACGTGTACACCCGTAGCGGCTGGCGGCCGCTGAGCTTTGATGCGGCAGCCAATAACTACAGTTCACTAACGCCTTTTTCAAGGCCAGGGTCTCTTAGCGTAGGCGGCGGATATGGTTTTTCGGTAGATGTAGAGGATGACTTTGCCATGGTGGGTGCCTTTTCGGATAGCGTGAATGGCCAGCCGGGAAGGGGTACCGTTTATTGCTATGTGTACGATGGAGAAAATTGGAATCCTACACAAGAGTTGACAGCCCCGGATGGAAAAGCAGGTGACAACTATGGCGCCAAAGTGGTGATACACGGAGAATGGGCCTTTGTAGGAGCAACAAAGGCGGACATAGATGAGAATGTAGACCAGGGGAGTGTTTATGTATACAGGCGTGACGGCAACCTATGGTCCTACCACTCTAAACTACTGGGCGGCAATGCTACGACTGGTGATTTTTTTGGCAGTGATTTGTCTGTTGTGAACAATACGCTGGTAATAGGCTCTCCCAAAGACGATATTGGGGCAAATCAGGATCAGGGGTCGGTGTATGTTTTTTCTCTCCAGGGAAATAGTTGGGTGCAAACACAAAAACTGTTCACGCAAACCGGAGGAGCAGCTACTGATTTGTTTGGAAAGCCGTACATCGTAAACGACTCTTTGCTTTTTGTCGGAAACGATGTTTCAACCAGCCCGTATGGGCTGTGCCAAAATGCGATTTATGTGTATGCAAAATCGGGTGGTGTATGGACACAGAGAGCGAAGATCGTAGCGCCCGATCCGGTCGATGCTTTTGAGTCTTTCGGATATTCATTCCACATGGTGGGCCAAAGAATCATGGTCGGCGCCGTTTTTCATAATACTCCGGCAAGCAACAAGGACAGGGGGGGCGTATACGTGTTTGAAAGGACCGACACTACCGGATTTACCTGGAATTTTGTGCAGAAATTAGCCCCGCCCGATAGCCGGCAGAGTGATCCCTTCGGCGATTATTTTGGCAACTTCATTTCAGGTGAAGGAGACCAAATGTTTGTATCAGCTCACTTTGAGGATGTGAATGGCGCTACTGACCAGGGCGCTGTGTACACCTACCGACTCGTAAATGGCAGTTGGGTACTGCAGCCGACCGTTTTCACTCGCCCTGGATACATTTCGGGTGAAGTTTTTGGCTTTGCGACAGCGGTATCTAAAGGGTGGCTGCTGATAGGGGCTTATGGCCGCAACCAGGGCACTGGCGAAGCATTCTTTATCAAGCTATAGCTTCTGAATTAGTCGCCCGGTATAATCAATACGATTCATCAAAACAGGCTGATCATCAAAATATTCCAAAACGGCTTTTTTAGCACCTTGCCAATGGCCGAAGTCATCAATAATCAGCGCACCAGTCTTTGCCAATCTTGGGTACAGATGAACGAGTTCGTGCCGGGTGCTTTCATACCAATCGGTATCAAGCCGGAGCAGGGCAATTTGTTCGGGGATGATACCAGGAATCGTGTCTTCTACTTTGCCTTTCACAAAGTGAATTCTTTCCATGGGGTAGCCTGTCCGGGCCATGTTTTCTTTTACTTCATCCAGCGTGCTATAGGCCCAAACGCCGGCATCCTTACTGCTCGTTTCCAGGAGTTGTTTAGCCGCATTTCCCTGCAAATCTTTATCAGCCTCGCTTGGTTCGCTCATGCCTTCAAACGTGTCATACAGGTAGAGGTCACGATCAAGGATATTCAGTTTTTTCAAAGTAAGGGCGATCATCATCGAGCTGCCGCCTTTCCAAACGCCGCATTCAACAAATGCACCTGGTAGTTGCTTTTGTATAGTGAAGTTAACCGCTTCGTATAGCGCAAACAGCCTTTCCATGCTCGTCATGGTGCATGGTTGCACCATTTGATACAAATGCTGGAAGGCAACATCACGCCGGATATCTTCGGAATCAGGGTCCGGTTGATCTTTTCGGGTGATACAGAATCCCATTGATCCTGCCAGTTTGTTTGCAAGTTTGAGCAGCATGTCCTTGAAGGCTGTTTGCAGGCAAATAAATGGATTCGTTAGTTTTGCTGCGCATGCATTTTATCCCCAGTGGTCTGGCCGTTCCAGCCGGTTTTAATCCGAAAATCAACTCGCCGACTTGGATCACAAGACGGCTTCTCCTGCGGGCAGTACACAAATATGCCCCCCAATGCAAAGGCCGCCTGCTCGATTTTGGCTGTGGGGCCAAGCCCTATCGAAGCCTGTTCGAGGTGCAGGAATACATCGGGGTGGATTTTGCAGGAGAAGGGCATGATCACAGCAACGAACAAATCGATTTCTTTTACGACGGTCGTCACCTGCCTTTCGACGACGGTTCCTTCGATGTTGTTTTTTCGACAGAAGTGTTCGAGCATGTGTTTAACCTGCAGGAAATGCTGGCCGAGCTTCATCGTGTACTTAAGCCAGGCGGATTGATGCTTTTTACCTGCCCATTTGCTATCTGCGAGCACGAACAGCCCGTCGACTTTGCCCGGTACACTTCATTCGGTATTCGCCATTTGATGATATCGCATGGTTTTGAAGTAGTGGAGCAGGAAAAATTGGGAACGGCACAGGAAGCCCTGTGGCAAATGCGCATCACCTATTGGAATCTTCACATTGTAGAGCGTTTCAGGAATATTCCGGTGGTCAGAAATATCGTTCGCTATGGATTCAATGTCTTGGCCAATATGGCTGCTGTGGTGTGCCATTCGATCTTGCCAAAACGCCAGGATCTGTATCTGAACAATGTGCTGCTGGTGAAAAAGGAGGCATCATGAGATTGCTGATTGTTTCGGTGATCAATGAGCCATGGGGGGGAAGCGAAGCGCTTTGGGCTTCGCTGGCCGATGAAGCAATAAGCCATGGACATACGGTTGCCTACTGCACCTATGATTTTCGGGAACCGGCCGCGCCGGTGGCCGCCCTTGTAAACCGGGGCCTGCAGTTGGTGCCCCGTGCGGCCTATGTACCGGGTTCGGCCGCCAGACCATGGCGCATCCTTCAAAAATTGTGGTTTGCGGTCCGCAACCGCTTTATCGGTGCATACAACAAAGCGGCTGCCTTTCAGCCGGATGTCGTTGTTTACAACGGCACCTCAACAAGCATTGCAAGCGACCGGTCCTTTCAAAAGTTTTGGCAGCGCACCTCTGCAAAGACGATTTGCCTGGCACATTTTACCCCTGATTTCGGCACCATCGTTTCAAATGCAGCGCGGCAGCAGGTTGCTGGTTTTTTG
>CANHEC010000237.1 GCA_947459455.1 Chitinophagaceae bacterium | reverse complement strand
TGCCTTCGAGGTAGGTAACTGAGCTGCCGGTAAAGCTGACGCGATAGGTGCTATCGAATCGGGCCAATTGGCGGCCGTCGGGGCTGTCGGGGTTAGCGGGTTCCAGTGCCGCCAGGTTAAAAATGGTATCCGCTTTCAGCCGAAAACTATCCAACAGGGCCGCCAGGCGCACCGTGCCCACATCAGCCATGTTGATGCTCATGCGGGCTTGTTGCTTGTCTTTGTCAATAAATGTGCGGGTGAGACGGCTCACCTGACTATTGGTATCGGCGCTGCCATTGCCCCGCAGGTAAGGGGCCAAAAATGCCAGGTCAAACTCATTGGGCACCATGTAGCTGAGGCTGTCGCCATCATAGTAGGCTTGCTTGGCAAACTTGAGCGCCTCTACCAAGCTGAGGCTGCGGCCACACTCGGGGTAGCTTTCCAGGTAGGCGGCCAGCTCGTCCATTTTGCCAATGGTCTTCAGATTGCGGGTAATGGCCCCCTTCTTTTTGGCATCCACCACTATCTCCAGCGGCATCACGCCGCCAAAGTGCTGTTCAAACCATTTCAGGTCGGTATAAATCAGGTCCTTTTTAGGCAGGTCATCTACTATAAACCCTACCGACTTGAGGCGCATAATGCCCAACAGGGAAGCAACGAGGAGCAAGCCGGTAATGCTGTACACCAGACCCCGGCGCTGCAGCACCCAATGCTCTACCCGCACCAGCAGGTTTTCCAGCAGCCTGTTTCGCAGGTAGCGGGTGTGTCGCTCCGATGGGGGCGCCATGTAGCTGAGCAACGCCGGAATAAGAATGAAACTCAGCACAAAAATGACCATGATATTGATGCCGGCCACTATCCCAAACTCCTTCAGCAGGGCACTTTCTGTAAGGGCAAACACGGCAAAGCCCACGGCTGCGGCGATGTTGCAAAACAGGGTCACGATGCCCATTTTGCCCACCATGTTCAGCAGGGCATATTGCTTTTGCTCTGCTATGGGCAAATGGCCGTACACCTGCTTGCCGTCTTCCCAGCTCATGTGGTACTTATTCAAAAAGTAGATGCAATTGGGAATACCAATCACAATCATGAGCGGCGGAATGAGGGCATTGAGCAGGGTGATTTTGTAGCCGAACAGGTGCATGGTGCCCAGCGCCCACAGCACCCCGAATACCACCACCAGCATGGAAATGAAGACCGCACTGCCCGATCGGAAAAACAACACCAGCGTGATGATGGCCAGCGCCAGCGAGCCCGCCAGGAAATAGTTCATTTCGGCCTTGATGCGATCGGCCACCTGGGTGCGGATGAGCGGTAGCCCACTCAGGTGTACCTCCACCTTGGTTTGTTCGGTATACCGCCGGGTGATGGCTACTATTTCATTTACCACCCGGGTGCGGTCTTTGCTGGCCAGTATCTGCTTGTTAATGGTAGCACCTGCCAGGTAGGCCTTCGTTTGATAGTTGTACAAAAGGCCCCGATAAAACAACAGGTTTTCAAACAGTGCACGGCTGCTATCGATAGCAGCTTGCGATTGCACCGTGCTGTCAAACAAAGGCTCGGGCAGCAGCGCCTCGCTGGTATCGCTTTTGCGCAGGTTGATGGCACCGGTAGCAGCCAGCACGCCCTCTACGCCCTTCACCTTTTTTATGTCGGCTATCATTTGCCGATAGGCGGCCAGGTGTGCCTGCGAAAAAAATGACTGGTCTTGCACTCCCATTACCAGCACACTGCCATCCTCGCCAAACTTGGCTTTGAAAGCCTGGTACTCCAGGTACTTTTCATTATCGGTAGGGATGGCTTTTGAAAACTCGTAGCTGAGCTGTACCTGGCTGGCATGCCAGGCCATAAAAGCAGTAGCAGCCAGCACCAGCGCCAGCAGGGCCACCCGGTATTGCAATACAAACTTTCCTAATCGATACCACATAAATGCTTGTTCTCGGTTGGTAGGTACAAAGGCTGCACGGGTACGCAGTGGCGCCGGCGCCTAACCGGGCAAAGAAAGCGATTGCCCCGCAAACCGGTGATGAGCGGCGCCGGCATCCCTAATTTCGCTGCCTGCTATATGCTCCACCAAACTCAGGCCATTGTACTGCGCACCGTTGCCTACGGCGATACCAGCCTGATTGTATCGGCGCTGACCGAACAGTTTGGCATACAGCAATACCTGGTGAAAGGCGCCCGCAAAGCCAGTAAAAAAGGCGGAAGTGCCCAGGCGTCGTTTTTGCAGCCCGCCGCCCTGCTGGAGCTGGTGGTGTACCACCAGGAGCTGCGGCACCTGCAAATCATCAAAGAAATGAAGTGGGCGCTGGTGTACCAGCGAGTGATGAGCAGTGTGACCCGCAACGCCATAGCCCTGTACATGACCGAACTGCTGAGCAAATGCCTGAAACAGCCCGAGTCGAACAGTCCGCTGTTTGAACTGGCGGCCGGCACCCTGCGCCTGCTGGATGAATGCGATGACGCCGTGGCGGCCAACCTGCCCCTGCACTTTACGCTGCAGCTGGCGGCCGAACTGGGCTTTCGGCTGGAAGATGAGTACAGCAGCGCCGCTCCCATCCTTGATTTGCAGGAAGGAGTTTTTGTAGCTGAACCGCCCATTCATGGCTTTTACCTGCAGCCCCCGCTTAGTGAGGTTACGCACCTGCTGCTGCAGAACGATAACCCGGTAACGCTTTACCGCATACGGCTAAACAAGCTGCAGCGCCGCGAACTGCTGCAGGCTTATGCGCATTTCTTTCACTACCACGTGGCCGATTTTGGGCAGCTGCGCACCCTGCAGGTGCTGCAGGAGGTGCTGGAATGAAACCCTCCCCCTTGCCTCTCAAACCCTCACCCCCGGCTCTCCCTAAAGGGAGAGGAGCTGCGGTAACGTGGAGCCTAAAGGTGAACGTAACTCGACTACCAACTGTCATCTGTCATCTGTCATCTTCTCCTTCCCGACACCAGACAACTGACAACTGCTTCAATCCCCTCACCCTACAGAGAGAGGGTTCGAGGTAGCGTGAAGCCTGAAAGCGAACGTAACTCCTCTGCCATCCGCCATCCGCCATCTGTCATCTCGTTCTTCCCGACAACCGCTCACAGCTTGCGCAGCTTGTACTGGCCGGCCGCCGCATCAAAGTGGCTGAGGTACTGCTGCCCTTTGAAGGATGCCAGGGCCACAATTGTCACCCCTGGCGGCAACGACTGCTGCAGTGCCTGTGCCGACCGATAAGCCTGCTGGATGGCCGTAAGTGGTGCTGGCTGGGTGGATATGCTGGCAGCAAGGCTGCGGGCACCCAGCTGTCGGCTGAGGCAGTATACCTCTTTGTCGTTCACCATACTTAGTGCAGCCTCTACCGCCATACCGGCAGCAGCACTGGCAGCACCGGCGGCAAAAGCTCCCACCACCGAGCCCACCGGTATAAAAAACGCAGCCGACTCTACAAGTGCCCCTGCCACATCACTTAGTTTCACCCGTTCGTCCTTCACCATCAGCACTGCCGTCAGGCTGTCTGGCGAACTCTCCACTAACTCAAAAGCGACAATGCCCAGTTGGGCGACCGCCACCCGCAAAAATTTTGTGCTATCCATGGCCTTGGTCTCAGTAGCATCGACAAACCATGGCGCCTGCTTGATTTGCGAAGAAGACAACACACTGGCGTCATCGGCCGACCAATGCTCCATGTGGCGCAATTCTCCACTGGCTCTGTCGAAGTACTGAATATACAGGTGCGGCTTATCGGTTCGTACCACCGCCAGGTACTGCTGGCTAAGTGCAATACTTACCGGCGTTGTCTGCTTGTCGAAATCGGCCGCAGTAGCATAATTTGCCGAAAGGCCCCACTGTTGTAACCACGAATTGGCGTTTGCAGTCGATTGCCAGGTTTTGACAGACAGATGATTGCTGGCGGGCACAATATTTACCTGCACCAAACTCAGCCCCGAACTGGCATTTGTAAACAGCATAATGGTATCGCCCGACAAGTAGTTCTTTTGCATACCAGCCGATCGGGCAAACTCATGATAGTTGCCGGGCTGCAGGCTGTCGGCTACGCCTACCCCTTTCACTTCCAGCAAGTTCATCAGGCCCAGGCCGGCAAACACTTTGTTGAGGCTGCCATCTTTTTTGGCGTCCAATCGGCCGTCGGCATACAACGGTTGGAGATCTACCTTGAGTTCGGTGGCTGTCTTGGTGCCGTCGAAACCAATGCGATGCAACTTGAATAAATTGGCTTTGGGTACCATCACCAGGTAATGAAGCCCCTCCGCTGCTTGCCGCAGCATGATCGGATAGTCTTCCTTATTAATTGCCAGCAGCTCTTCCACCTGAATAGCGCCACTGGCGAGATGTGTGCGTAGCAAACTGAGCGTACCGGTCGCTTGCTCTACATAATACTCCAGCAAATAGCCGCCGGCCACCTGCTGTAGTACCAGCTGGCTACCGCCCAGCATTTCATCGCTACCGGGCGGCATCGGCAGGGCACCTTTCGACACCTCACCATTCACAGGTTGCTCGTACCAATATGTTTGGCTGGTTGTGTGTCCTTCATCAGTCACATGCAGTTGGCGTCCATCCTTCAGCGTGACAATGGATATGGCACGGCCACTTTCATCGAACAGCAGCTTTGCTTCGCGGGGCTTTTGTTTTTTGGTAAGCGTTCCCAATACCAAATCGGTTTGGGCAAATACGGGCAACAGCCACAGTTGAAAAACGGCGAGCAGCAGGTGTTTCATAGCAAGCAGTTTAATCGTTGCTTACAATGCTACTATGCTTTGGCCTATGAGCAGGGTGCGTTTTCATAGCCAACGATTATATGTATAATCGCTGGTTGTACAGCATGCTGAAAGGATGTTAAAATAAACCCTCACCCTGCCCTCTCACTACAGGGAGAGGGTTCGAAGTAGCGTGACACC
>CANHEC010000236.1 GCA_947459455.1 Chitinophagaceae bacterium | reverse complement strand
TCTGCTTCAGCTGCGGGTTCAGAAAGCCCATCAGCTCTACAATGGCCTCGGCATTGCGCTGGCGCTTGGCACGGTCTTCAATGGTCAGGATATGCGCTACCATTTTTTGCACGTAGCGGCCATATTCACGCATCAGCAGGGAACCCCTGGCGGTATTATAATCCATAAATAAGTTGTAGTGTAAACGCTTTTGAGCTCAAATGAGGGACAACTGCCCAACATGGCACGGTAGCGGACAAGCATGCATTTTCATTGCATCGCCGGTTCAAAAATAGGTGTTTTACCATTCCACCCGGCTTTTCCGGCAGTGGCCATCTGTGATCCGCTCATGGCTTTAAGCTTCCATTTAGCATCAGGGGCTTTTGCGCCGCCTACCTTTGCGGCCGTGCAAATAACCCTGCTATACGATGGAAGTGGCCGCCCCTGGCAACAGCAGGCGCTGGCACAGTGGTGCCAAAGCCTGCCCGACGGCCCTGCCCACTGGCAGTGGCGCATAGCCGGACTACCCGCTGCGGCCGAGCTGGCCATGCCGCAACTGGTGCAGCTACCCCGCGGCTGGTGGGCACGCTGGCGCTACCAGCACCGGCTACAGCAGCAGCTGCTGGCACAGCCGCCGCAGGTAGTGCTCAAAATGGGCCAGGCCCCTGTACCTGCCAGCTGGAAGGGCCCGGTAGCCCGCCTGTACCACCCCGATTGGTGTACCTGCGGCACCCTGCGGCCCACTACCGGTGCCGTGCTAGCCGGCTACCATTGGCAGTGGCCTGCCACCCATGCTTCGCATGGCGCCATTATGGGCACGGCAGCCTTGCCCGGTACAGCCCAGGCAAGTTGGCAGCAAAAAGAGCAGACAAAGCAGACCTACAGCGACGATAGTGAGTACTGGCTGGCCATTCCGGGTACGGCGCCCGATGATGCTGTTCATTTGCTGAAAGCTTTTTCGCAGCTGAAAAAACGGCAACAAACCAGCATGCGACTGTTGGTACTGTTTGAAGCGGACGCCCCGGCCGCCTGGCTGCAAAAGCTGAGCAGCTACAAGTACCGACACGATGTGCAGGTACACGAACGGGCACCGCTCACGCTGCTACAGGCCTTGCTACCGGCTGCATACGCTCTGCTGCTGCATCCGCAGGCTGCCCATGGCTGGCTGATGGCCAGCGCTATGACAGCGGGCACCCCCATGGCCGTACCCGATACCCCCACAGGTACCGAGCTGCTAAGCGGCGCCTGCTACCGGCTGCAGCAGTGGGCCGAAGAACCGCTGGCAGCTGCCATGAGCCTGCTGTACCGCGACGAGCACTACCGCAACACCCTGATACACACCGGCAGCACCCTGGCCGCCGCCATGCCACTGGCCCGCCAACAGCATGCCTTGTATCAATGGCTGCAACAGCTAACTACCTCCTGACCAAATAGCCTGCCGGATAGCCGATATTTGCGGCCCTGCAAGGCAGTACTAAATACAGATTATGAAAGAATCAACCATCCGCATCGACGTACAACTGGACGAGCAAAAAGTACCTGACAATATACTGTGGAGTGCCAGCGACAGCAGCGCCGAAGAACGCCAGCAGGCCCGCGCCATGATGCTGAGCTTTTGGGACCCTGCCGACAAAGCCGCCCTGCGAATAGACCTGTGGACCAAAGACATGATGGTAGACGAAATGGTCGACTTTTTTTACCAAAGCATGATGGGCATGGCCGATACCCTGGAGCGTAGCACCGGCCAGCAGGCACTGGTGCACGACTTTCGCCATTTTGCCAAAGACTTTTTCAAAAAATTTCAGGAGAGCCAGCGGCAAGGCGCCTGAGTAACCAATGCAGGAAGCCTGCACTATTTTTCAACTGAAAAAAACAACTACTATGAGCCTCGAAACGAAAATAATGGAGCAATTGAAGGACGCTATGAAGGCAAAAGACGAAGCCAAACTGCGTTCTCTGCGTGCCATTAAAGCCGCCATACTGCTGGCTAAAACCAGCGAAGGTGCTAAAGATGCCCTGACTGAAGACGAAGAAATAAAACTGCTGCAAAAGCTGGTAAAGCAACGCAAAGACAGCCTTGAAATTTTTCAGCAGCAAGGCCGTGCTGACCTGGCCCAAAAAGAAGAGGAAGAAATAGCTGTGATGAGCCTGTTTTTGCCCAAACAATTGGAGGGCGAGGAGCTGAAAGCCGCCGTGCAGGCCATTATAGCCGAAGTAGGTGCCAGCGGCCCGGCCGATATGGGCAAAGTAATGGGTGCTGCCAGCAAGCAACTGGCCGGCAAGGCCGATGGCAAAAGCATCAGCACGGTGGTAAAAGAACTGCTGGCCGGCGCCTGATACCTTTGGTAGCATGGTCATCGATATCATTGCCATGGGCCTGTTGGCCCTGGCCATTTTTCGCGGTACTCAAAAAGGGCTGGTCATTGCCCTTTTTTCGGTGCTAGCCCTGGTACTGGGCGCTGCTGCCGCCCTTAAGCTAAGCGGGCTGGCTGCCGTGTACCTGGCCGAAGCTTTGCCGGGTATGGTACGCTGGGTGCCGGCACTGGCATTTATAGCGGTGTTCATAGGCGTGGTGCTGTTGGTGCGCATGCTGGCAGGCCTTATTGAAAATGCCCTGGAGTGGACCCTGCTGGGCTGGGCCAACAAGCTGGGAGGCGTACTCCTCTTTGCTTTTCTGTACGCTGTATTGTTCAGCATCGCATTGTTTTACACCGACAAAATGGGCTTGATTGGCCCTGCTCAAAAAGCTGGCTCCTTCAGCTTTGGGCTGCTGCAGCCGCTTGCTCCCACTATCATGGATACGGCAGGCCAGCTCATCCCCTGGTTCAAAAACATGTTTCAGGAATTGGAGCAAGCTTTTTTGCAAATACCGGGCGCCGCAGCTACACCTGCATAGCAGCAGGCTGCCTGCACAGTGGTTGTTAGGTCAAAACCTTTATTTTAGCGCCGTTCGCCGTAGCTGGTAACAGCAGTATCCACTAATTTTACTGGTAGGGCGCAGGAACAAGTGAAACCGAATTGATGCAATACGAGATCAGACATAAGGATAAGTTCAGGTACATTGACGAAGGAAGCGGCGAACCGTTGGTGCTATTGCACGGCCTTTTCGGTGCACTGAGCAACTTTAAAGATCTGGTGGAGCATTTCCGCAAGTCGCACCGTGTGGTGGTGCCCATGCTTCCGCTTTTCGATCTCGACATTTTTCATACCACCGTAGGCGGCCTCGAAAAACACGTACACAAGTTTATTGAAGCGCTGGACCTGCAGCAGATCCATTTGTTGGGCAATAGCCTGGGCGGGCACGTGGCACTGGTGCACATCCTCAAGCATCCCGAGCGTATCAAATCGCTGATTTTGACCGGCAGCTCTGGCCTTTTCGAAAACGGCATGGGTGATACCTACCCCAAACGCGGCGATTATGAGTACATCCGGAAGAAAACCGAGATGACCTTTTACGACCCGGCGGTAGCCACCAAAGAACTGGTAGACGAAGTATTCGAGATTACTAACAACAGACTTAAAGTCATCAAAATCATTGCGCTGGCCAAAAGTGCCATTCGCAATAATCTGGGCGAAGAGCTCAACCAGATCAAACAGCCAACCCTGCTGATTTGGGGCAATAATGACATCATTACGCCTCCCTTTGTGGGCAAAGAATTCAACAAGCTGATTCCGAACAGCGAGTTGCATTTCATAGATCATTGCGGCCATGCACCCATGATGGAAGTGCCGCAGGAATTCAACGTAATTCTCGACAAATTCTTAACAAAACTTAGCCAGCCGGCCACCGTGGTTTAACGTTGTAAGCGCAAATGCTGAATCAACAGATTATATCGCCCGACATCATCCCGCTTCGTCCCGATCAAACTGTTGAAGAGGCCCTGCTGAGCATGGAAGACCAACAGCTGCGGCAGCTGCCGGTAGTAGCAGGTGGCGTGTACGAAGGACTTTTGTCTGAAGATGATTTGTTTGACAGCAATCAGCACGACCTATTGTCGGCTTTGCAGCCTGTATACCAGCCATTTTCTGTCATTGCTGAAGATCACTTTCTAACAGCCGTCAGCACCCTCAGCAGCCGCCGGCTGCAGTTGGTACCGGTAGTATCGGCCAATAAAGAGTATGTAGGTGCCATTGGCAAAGACCAGCTGCTGCAGCAACTGACACAGTTGTGCGGCGCCATGTCGGGCGGGGCCCTGCTGGTGCTGGAAATGGAACCCCACCAATATTCTATCAGCGAGCTGTCGAAACTGGTGGAAACCAACGATGCGCATATTACCCAGCTCAACTCGGCCATGAACGACCAATCGGGCCACCTGCTGGTAACCCTGCGAATAAACAAGCGTGAAGTAAGCGACATAGTAGCCACCCTGCAGCGCTACGAATACCATGTAGTGTTTTACTCGGGCGAAGAGCACTACGAAAATGAGATGCGACGTAACTACGACCATCTCATGAATTTTTTAACGATGTAAAATAGCCGCTCGTTTCGCCCGTTCTCGTATCTCAATTGCAAGCCGGCGCATATGGCCGGCACCATTCATGTATCTGCTTCGACTAGTCATAGCACTGTTTTTGGGCTTCGGCTGCTGCACCTGCTTTGGCCAGTTGGTGGCAGGCGAGGCTGTGGCAGAAAATGACAGCCGTTTGCCGGCACAGTGGCAGGTACGCAGCATTGCTATTAGTGGCAACCGCATCACCCGCGACCCCATTGTGTTTCGCGAAGTGGCCCTCAAATCGGGGGAGTGTTACAGCCCGCTGGACCTCGAAAAACGCCTTCGGCTGACGAAGGAGCAGCTGATGAATACCGCCCTTTTTGTAAAAGTAGACGTGCAGACAAAGCAGTTTGCTGAAGAAGGGCTGGTGGACATCGACATTACCGTTAGCGAACGCTGGTATCTCTGGCCGGTCCCTTTTTTCCG
>CANHEC010000235.1 GCA_947459455.1 Chitinophagaceae bacterium | reverse complement strand
CGACTGTGGGCAAATTCATTACCTATCGCATAGACAGTACTATTCCTACCCAATTTGGTGCCGATACAACAGTAAGAAGCTACCGCGTACGTGACCAGTATGATGCAGAGATAACAGACGGGCTGGGCCGCAAAGCATTTCGGGTTTTTCGAAGCATCAGCAACGTGGCCGGTACTGCCCCGTATGTGCCCAATAATACTTTCACTGCCACACCAGTTGGCACCCAGTGGGTGGAATGGATGGAAAACAACCTCCGCTTCATGAAGCTGAGGGCCCCTATTGAAGAGGGATTTCGCTGGAAGGGCCATTCGTTTATCGATGCAACCTCCATCAATAGCCCCGTTCGGTACCTGGCCGATTGGGAGTTTGACTACCGCAATGTGGGCCAGCCCTTCACAGTTGGCGGCAAAACCTATCCTAACACTGTTACGGTGTTTCAAAGAGATGAAGTCCTACCCGAAGGACCCTTCAATCCTGGATTCTACAAACAATGGAATTATGGCATAGAGGTGTATGCAAAAGGTGTGGGCCTCATTTATAAAAACTTTGACCACAAAGTATGGCAGCCCCCCAGTGATCCTCCGGCGCCTCGTCCCGGCTATTGGGAAGATGGCAGTTATCGGGTGGTACTCACGGCTATTGATCACAATTAGGAAGCTTGCTTTTGCAGCAACGCTATAAACATGCAGTCGGCCGAGCCCGCAGTGCCGTCTATCAGCAGTTGCTCGATAAGCTGTAACCCGGCGCTATCACACAACCGTTGCACCACCGCCTCATTTTCGGCGGCAAATACCGAACAGGTAATGTATACCAGCAAGCCACCTGGCTTTAGTGCCTTGGTGGCTTGTGCTGCAATGCGGTATTGCTTTTCATGGAAAGTATGTAGCTGCGTCTCGCTGAAAAAAGCGGCTTGCTCGGGGGTACGTGCCCAGGTGCCGCTACCGCTGCAGGGTACATCGGCCAGTACCATATCAAACCGGTGTTTCCATGGCAGGGCTGGTTGCTGCGCCAAATCGAGCACGGCCGACCGCGGCTGTGCCAGGCCGGCTTCAGCAAATCGCAGCTGCAGGTTGTGCAATATGGAAGGTCGGATATCAGAAACCGTCAATGACAGGCCCGGCCAATGGTCAGCCAGCATAATGGATTTGCCGCCGCTGGCTGCGCAGCAATCCCACACTGTTGCCGGAATCGGCAATTGATGCTGTTGTAGCCAAGCCAGCAGCAGCCGGCCGGTTTGCTGGCTGCTGGCATCCTGCACCACGGCCCATTTGTTTAGCGCAAATCCATTCAATTGAGTCCCGTTGGGCAGCTGCAGGCAATCATCGCCCAAGCTTCGAAATGCAATCTCGTGTTGCTGTAACCATTGTACAGCGGCCTGTTGGCCACCCGGACGAATGCGTAAAAACAAAGCTGGCTGCTGTAACATAGCGGCTGCCAGGCTATGTGCAGCCGCACCAGCGCTTAGCCATTCGGCCGGAGCAAAAAGTAGCGGTGCATGTTTGGAAGCATCCGGCAGTTCAACCCCCTGAGCTTGCAGTTGCTGCCAATCGGTCGCCACTGCCTGCAGTGCTTCAGGTGGCCAAATACCGGGCAAATGAGCCGCCAACAGCACCCGTTCTTCCAGCGTTCGTTCAGCCGCATACCTGCTCAGCCTGAAGCTGGCATAGCAAAGACTGGTCACCAGCCGGCGGTCGCGGCTACCCATTTGCTTCCGCTGCGCAAAAAACGCTTTCAGGTAATGCGCTAGCGGCATTGCGCCGTCATACGGGGTCAGCGCTGCAGCAGCAGTCTTTAAGTATCCGTGATAGCGGCTCATGCAGTCGATATTGCAATGAAAATGCCGGCAAACATACCGGCATTCACGTCGAAGAATATGTCTGTGGTAACGAACATCTGCCTTACAGCTCAAGCAGGGTTTTTACCGGATCTTTTCCAAACAACAGCAGTTCCGGATTTTCGAGCAGTTCCTTTACCCGCACCAAAAAGCTGACCGATTCGCGGCCATCGATGATGCGGTGGTCGTAGCTCAGGGCAAGGTACATCATGGGGCGAATTTCGACCTTGCCATTGATGGCCATCGGGCGCTCCTGAATTTTATGCATACCCAAAATAGCACTCTGTGGTATGTTGATAATGGGGGTGCTCATGAGGCTGCCAAACACACCGCCGTTTGTGATGGTGAATGTGCCACCGGTCATCTCGTCAATCGTCAGCTTGTTGTCGCGGGCCTTCCCTGCCAGTTCCACTCCCTTCTTTTCTATATCGGCCATGCTCAGGCTTTCAGCATTTCTGATGACCGGCACTACCAGGCCTTTGGGTGCACTCACGGCTATTGAAATGTCGCAATATTGGTGGTAAATGATTTGATCACCATCGATGTAGGCGTTGACAGCCGGCCACTCCTGCAGGGCGTAACAGCAGGCTTTCGTAAAAAAGCTCATGAAACCAAGTCCGACACCATGGGCTTTCTGGAAGATCTCTTTGTACTGCTTACGCAATTCCATGATGCGGCCCATGTCCACTTCATTAAAAGTGGTAAGCATGGCGGTGGTATTCTTCGCTTCCACCAGGCGCCGGCTCACGGTTTTGCGCAGGTTGCTCATTTTTTCCGCCTTTTCCTCGCGGCTGAAGGCCACGGTGCCCGGTGCCCGGCCGGGCGACTCCAGGGCTGCCAATACATCCTGCTTTAGGATACGGCCGTTGGCCCCTGAAGGCGTCACGACCTTGGGGTCAACCTTTTTGTCGGCTATGATAGCGGCCGCTACAGGGCTGGCTTTTACATCGGTTGCTTTTGCGGCTCCTGCCGCAGCGGGAGGCTCCTGAGCAGGTGCTGCTTTGGGTGCCGCTGGTGCCTCAACGGCGCCTGCGGGCCTTTCGGCTGCAGTATCAATAGTGCAGGCCAGGTCGCCAATAGCCAGGGTGTCCCCTTCTTTTGCCACCCAGGCTAGTTTGCCCGCCTGTTCGGCATTGATTTCAAAGGTGGCCTTTTCGCTCTCCAGCTCAGCCAATACTTCATCCCGTTCTACCCAACTTCCGTCTGGCTTCAGCCATTTTACCAGCGTTACTTCATTGATGCTTTCGCCAACTGTGGGCACTTTTATCTCTAAAGCCATGAGCCTCTGTGATTTTTGGAGGGCAAAGGTGCTAAAAAAAGGTATACTGAAGGTGTGTGACAACCGGATTCTGTGCGCCGGCGTATAACTAATTTTAGTAGAAATGAAAATCCACCGTTCAGGGTATTTTTTTTTCCCGGTTTTTCGTACATATTTGGCATGTTTTTAGCGGTTTGTTAGTTGAAAGTGCCCGTTTAATCAACATTTCAACACACTTGCTAAAACATTCGGCTTTTAATCTTTAAGTTCGTCTTAACTTAGTGTAAAATCATCTCAACGACTGATTATGAAACAATTATTCACTCTGGGAATCACCTTCCTCGCACTGTCTGCACAGGGGCAATTAGTGGTGCAAAATGGCGCTACTTTTTTCATTGATGCAGGCGCTACCGTAACCGTGCAGGGCGATGTAACCGCAAATGCCAATATTGCCGGCACCGGCAGGTTGGTGATGAAGGGTACCGCGCTGCAGACATTGAATCTCAATGGTTTCAGCGTTCCGAATCTAGAAATTGACAATGCTTCCCATGTTTCAATGGGCACTGCCGGCCGCGTCACCAACCAGTTGATTATGACTGCCGGCAAGCTTCAGTTGGGCAATTTTAATCTGACGTTGGATGCTGCAAGCTCAGTGACAGGTGCCGCTGCTGGCCGGTTTGTTGAGACGAATGGTACGGGCGAACTGCGCCGCGAATTGACCGCCGCTGGTGCCTATACCCTGCCTGTAGGCGTGGGCAACGATTTTACCCCGGTCACCTATAATTTAACTGGTGGCACTTATTCCAGTGCCTTTTTGGGCGCCCGGGCTGTAGCCGGTGGCCACCCCAACAAACACCCCCGTTCTACCGACTTTTTGAATGTATACTGGGCGCTGAACCGCAGCGGTATTACCGGCGCCACCATCAACACCGTTGGCACCTACGCAGACCCTTCTGATGTAACAGGTGTGGAAGCTGACCTGCGCACCATGACTTTTGACGGTGCTAACTGGGCACTGGGTACCGGGCAGGATGCCGCCACCAATACTGTTACGGCTCCGATGACCGGCAACAGCAGCCAGTTGTATGCTATGAATCGGTTTGTGTTGGCGACACCTTCGGTAATGCTGCAAGGCGCTTTTGATGCCACTACTGGTCTTATGCGTGATCAACTTCGATCAATAGACGCAACTCAGACTCCGGGAACTCCGTCGGCAAGTAATATAATTCCAACCAATGATCCTTACCGAACTGCTGACTATTCAACACAGTTTGTTCATGTAAATAACTCAGTACCTGAAGCTGCTGTTTCGTCTGTGTTCAATCACCAGGCAAATCCTGCCGAAAACATCGTGGACTGGGTATTTGTGGAATTGAGGACTCGTACCAATGACGATGCCGCCGCAGTCCTTCAAACAAGAAGCGCTTTTGTTCGCAGGGATGGGCGAATTGTTGACATAGATGGCACGAGCCCTGTTTATTTCAAGAATGTAGATGCCGGTACAAACTATGTTGTTGCAGTTCGCCATAGAAACCATGCCGGTATTGCAAGCAGACCTGCATCGCCGCTTTCGCTGGGATTAAGTAACACAAACTTTGATTTTACGAATACTGCAAACACAGGAATTTACGGAACTGCGGGCACTGCTTACACTCAGCTTGGGACCACTCTTAGAAATGTTTTGTGGGGTGGAAACGCCAGTGGTAACGGCTTCATTCGCTACCAAGGCAGTAACGGTCCAGGAGCCGCAAATGTTAACGACCGATTGTCTCTACTCGTGCAGCTTTCGAGTGTCGAAAGCACTGTAT
>CANHEC010000234.1 GCA_947459455.1 Chitinophagaceae bacterium | reverse complement strand
TCCCGCAGCAAACCTGCCCGCATCAGCAATGCTACCGATGTGTTTACCAGCTATAACCTGGGTGCTGCCAGCAGCAAACTGCCTGGCTGGCGCAGCCGCTATAGCCAGGCATTTGTAACCGAACTACTGAAGCGCAGTAACGAAAAGGGATGGCCCGCCGGCATTGCAGATTTTGATAGCCGCGACCAAAACCGGGAGCTGTTCAAGCAACTGAAGGCTTTCCATTTCGATGACGTAGATGCCGACAAAGTCATTTTGTGGGTACCGGCTGCCGACAATAAATCAATGCCAACCAGCATGCAGGGCGGCTTTGATTATTTTTTGGTGGTGCGCAAAGCGGGCATTACCTATAGTGGTGCTGCTGCCAGCCAAAGCAGCGGAGCCGCCACCAGTTGGGGTGATCCGGGCACACAGATGTTGACCAACAACGCCGGCAAAGGCGGTGCCGCTGCCGCCATGTTCACTACCAGTGGTAAGCGAACAGTCATTGACGATCCCGCTGATATGTACAGCACCTATGATATGAAAAACCAGCCGGCCCTGCTGCAAAAATGGACCAACTGGTATGGCGCTGCCAAAGCCAATGAGGTGGTACGCCTGATGCATGAGGATGCGTGGCCTCAAGGCGTCAATA
This sequence comes from Chitinophagaceae bacterium, assembly GCA_947459455.1. Lineage (GTDB taxonomy): Bacteria > Bacteroidota > Bacteroidia > Chitinophagales > Chitinophagaceae > Phnomibacter. The sequence continues at coordinate 4,293 of CANHEC010000234.1, read as the reverse complement.
GCCTTGCTAAACGTGATGCAGTGCGCCAGGGCTTTAAAAACATAGTGGCTTACTATCTGGATGACATTGATGACAGCAAAGTGCTGCTGTATGTGCCGGCTGCCGACAATAAGCACATGCAGGCAGACTGGAAGGAGCTGAAAGATTTTTTCATTGTAATGGCGAAAAAGGCGGTGCGATTGGGCGATAAGTTGGCGACTACGATTACAGTAGTGCCAGCGCCTGCCGGAACTGGTGCGGCGCCACGCCGAACCATTATTCATGATGCAGGCAAGCTGTATACCACAATGCAAATAGAGGGTACACCGGTGCATACGCGGCTGAAAGCTGCCTATGGCGAAGAGCAGGCCGGCTGGATTGCCCGCCGGGTGCACGAAAAAAATTACCCGGCTGGAATCAATTCACTGGATGGCTGGCGCAATCATCGCACTGATTTTAATCTGTACAACTGCTACTACATAGACGATGTAGACAATGAACGCATACTACTGTGGATACCGGCTGCCGAAAACAAGCATATGCCAGCTGATATGCAGGACGGCTCTGATTTGTACCTGGTCATCGGGCGCATTGGTGTAACGATGGGCGACCGTACCAGCCTGCTGGGCAAAAAGCTGAACAACAAAGTGTACGGCACCAACCTGGAAATAGTGCTGCCGAAGCAGTAAGTGTGCAGGTGGCAGATGTGGACAAAACCGCCAGGGTGCGGGGCTGCGACACCGCATTTTTGCACGGTATGAATACTTGCCAGTTTTGCGGCTACCCGGCGCCTTTGGTGCATGTGCATGGCCATTACCAATGCAGCGTGTGCGGTACCAATGCACTGCCCTGCTGCGATGGCGACAACTGCCACACCAATGAGCAATTGCTGGCTCAGTTGTCAGCCGGTGCAGCTTCGCCGCAGCCTGCCACCAGCAGCCTGCCTACGAACGCAAACAGCATTCAGATTTAGATTGGGATTCAGATTCGGATTGGCGTTGTGCTTGTGCAATGCAGCGCCATGGCCAACAGGTGGCAAAAAGCTTGCATCCAAATTTGAATTCGAATTCAAATTCGCCTCTGCGCCCGTTGGGTGCTCTCTACGATACTCCTTTCCCGCAGATGATCGCAAAAAAATCAGCAATCAGCCCTCTGAAATCTGACATTCCCGCTGTGCCTCAGCGAGCAGCCTGGCTCCCGCAGCTAAAATGCGAAACTGGCTCTCCGAAATCCGACATTCCCTGGGCGAGGCATTCTATAAAAAAGCGAAGCCCCGGAATGATACCGGGGCCTCTGCATTGGTAGTAAGGGGTTCATCCTTACATACCGAAATGTACTAAAAACAATATTTGCCAGCGGCAATCAATTTGTCGGCCAGGCGGCGGCGGGCGTCTTTGCTGTTGTAAGGGCCGTACTTGGTAAAGCGCTTCAATCCCAGCAGCATCATGCGTTGCTCATCGCCATCGGCAAAGGCATTGATGGCTTCTTTCCCATGCTTGTTCACAGCGTCCACGGCATCGTTCAGGTAGCAGCGCATCAGGTCGGCTTCGGTAGCTACACCGGCTTCGCCACGCAGGTGGGCCAGCTTTTGTACACGCAGCAGGCAGCTTTCGGCTATGTAGGTTTTCAGCGCCATATCGGCTATGTGCATCAGCACTTCCTGCTCGTGTTCCAGCTTCATCATCAGCTTTTGCACGGCACCGCCCGATACCATCAGGATGGCTTTTTTCATGTTATCGATGGCCTTTTGCTCGGCAGCAAACAGGCCCTCGTCTTCGGCGCCAAAGTCAGGAATGCTCATCAGTTCCTTCATCACATTCATGGCTGGTGTCATCAAGTCCAGTTTGCCCTTCATGGCACGCTTCAGTACCATGTCTACACTCAGCAGGCGGTTTATTTCGTTGGTGCCTTCGTAGATGCGGTTGATACGGCTATCGCGGTAGGCCCGGCTGATGGGGTACTCATCGCTAAAGCCGTTACCGCCGTGTATCTGCACACCTTCGTCTACCACAAAGTCCAGCAGCTCGCTGCCATGTACTTTCATTAGGGCGCATTCTACGGCGTATTCTTCGGCGGCACCCAGCAGTGCTTCGGCAAATGGCTTGCCCGCTGCCTGCAGTTCTTCTTCTTTGTCCTGTATCAGCTTGCTGGTGCGGTACAGGGCGCTTTCATCGGCCCAGCAGCGGATGGCCATTTCGGCCAGCTTGTGCTTGATGGCGCCAAAATTGCTGATGGGCTGCTTAAACTGTTCGCGGGTATTGGCATACTGCACGGTAATGTCGAGGCTGCGCTTGCTGCCACCCAGTGCCGCTGCATCCAGCTTCAGGCGGCCTATGTTCAGTATGTTGAAGGCAATGACGTGGCCGCGGCCTATTTCGCCCAGCACGTTTTCTACCGGCACTTTGCAGTCTTGGAAATAGAGCTGCACGGTCGATGAGCCTTTGATACCCATCTTGTGCTCTTCGCTGCCCTGTGTGAAGCCTTCCATGCCACGCTCTACGATGAACGCGGTAAACTTATCACCATCTATTTTGGCAAACACGGTGTACACATCGGCAAAGCCACCATTGGTGATCCAGCATTTTTGACCATTCAAAATGTAGTGCGTGCCATCGTCGCTCAGCTTGGCGGTGGTTTTGGCACTCAGCGCATCGCTGCCGCTGTTGGGCTCGGTCAGGCCGTAGGCGCCTTTCCACTCGCCGCTGGCCAGTTTGGGGATGTATTTCAGTTTTTGCGCCTCGGTACCAAAGTACAGAATGGGCAGGGTGCCAATGCCGGTGTGGGCTGCCATGGCCACGCTAAAGCTGTAGCCACCGCCCAGGCCTTCGGCTACTATCATGCTTTCGATAAAAGGCTTGCCCAGGCCACCGTAGGCTTCGGGTATGCTTACACCCAGCAGACCCATTTCGCCGGCTTTGTCCATCAGGCTCGGCATCAGGCCGGGTTCCATTTTGTCTATCCGGTCTATGTTGGGCAGTACTTCGGCATCCAAAAACTGCTGGCACATATCCATGATCATGCGTTGCTCTTCCGAGAAATCTTCGGGAATGAACACATCCGAAGGGTGTGAGCCCTTCACGAGCCATTCGGCTCCTTTCAGCGCGGCGGCTTGTTTTACTTCAGTACTCATGGCAAAGCGGTTTTATTGTTTGTGTTGTATTGTTCGTTGCTGTTTGCAGGTAGTTCTTTGCTTGCTTGTATTCATCATTCACCATTCATCATTCAGCATTACTCACCACCAGACTCAGGTTTTCGTACACACGGGTCAGCACCCGGCGGGTTACTTCTATGTCTTCGGCGGGTACGCCTTCCAGTCCGTCCAGCAGGGTTTGGTGGGCCAGTTGCATGCTCAGTTCACGCAGGCCCTTGCCTTGCTCGGTCAGGTAAATGAGGTTGATGCGGCGGTCTTCTTTGCTGGCTACGCGGGTCACAAGCCCTTCACGTTCTAGGTTGTCTACCAGGCGGGTAATGCTTGGTTTGTCGCGGTAGGTTTTATTGCACAGTTCCTGCTGGCTCACGCCGTCCTGCTTCCACAGGTGCACCAGTACGCTCCATTGCTCCACGGTCAGGTCCAGCGCATGCTCTCTGAAATAGCGCTGCAGCCGCCGGGCCAGGGCCGTATTGGCCACCCCGGTGATGACAAAGTATAGTTCGCCCCGCCTAAATTGGTTGTTTGACATATAGTTGTTTATGCAACTATTCAAAGATAATGGCCTGTTGGATAAAACAAACCAAATATTTCGGGGAAGTCCGGAGTCCGAAAGTCGGGAAGCCGGTAGGAATTGATGGCAGATGACAGATGGCAGGAAGACAGAAGACAGATGACAGATGACAGATGGCGGATGGCAGTTGGGGGGCGTGGCTGCTACTTGTGATGTTATCCTGATGAAGGAGGGAGCTGATGTAGCGGAGACGTATTCAAGTTTGCGGGGAGGAACCCCGAATTAATTAGCGGCCTGAGCATGCCGATGGATGGGTAAACTTGGATGGCTGATGGATGCGTGAAAGCGGCGAAGCGTTATCGCCTCAGTCGAAATGCCTCTGTTTAATGTGCTCTATTGACTTGACGGTGAGGTTATCCACAGGTCGCTCAAGTCATGATTTCATTAACAAATCACTACCTCTTAAAGCTTCCTTTGCCTTCGAAACTTCAAACTCGCTTAGCGCCCATCTTCGAAGACCGACTTCACTTTGCTGAATTGTCCCAATTCTTTTTAATGCGATGGATTCCTGAAAACAACTAGAGGTGAAAACAGCATTATCTATGAAGTTAACTGGATAAACATCCTTTATAAATGCGCCATCTACCTTTTC
>CANHEC010000233.1 GCA_947459455.1 Chitinophagaceae bacterium | reverse complement strand
CTCTAATTTGGACCTGAAATAGGTGTTTTTGCAGCTTGGTTCCTTATCAACCAATACCCAATTCCTAATTCCCATTTCCCATTTCCTATCCGCGGCTAATCAGTGGGAGACTGTTTCTCGCAGAGGCGCAGAGGAAGATTATGTAGATTTTGATGTGGATGCAAACTTGAAATTAGTGTGACTGGCGAACTAATTCCTAATCAACCAATACCTAATACCCAATTCCCAATTCCGCCATCCAAATTCCCTCAGCCTCGGCCTTGGCCTGCATCTAAGTTTCATGCTGAAGTTATACGTTGGCCAAGGACAGCACTGCTGCTGATGGGCTGCGGATGACCGCAGGGGAGCCCCGCCTGTGGCGGGGCCGAAGCGAAGCGTAGCCGGAGGGCACCGAACAGCAGCCGGGCCCTGCACCGCTGCTGATAGCCCCCAATTTTTACCAACATCGAACGGCCAAGCCGTTGATCAGGGACGATTTGGCTGGCATTTTTAAACGCCTATTTTAGCGGCCCGGTCGCCTGCCAGTTCCTTGTTTGCCCTGTTCTCCTCCTTTCGGGCAATTGATAGTTGAACGGCCTCTTCCTTCAGACCGGGTACGGAAAGGTGGATATTGTTCACGAAATCCATTTTATGGCTAAAAAAACTGAAGCCTCCCAATTGAAGGTGAGTTCCGAGATTGGTACTCTGCGCCGATTGCTGGTGCACAGCCCCGACAGTGGTCTCGGAAAAGTAGTTCCCTCGAAAGCACAAGACTGGTTGTTTGAAGACATTGTGCATCTGGAAACCATTCGGCGCCAGGAGTACGACTACTACACCAAGGTGCTGCTGTACTTTTTGGACCCTGCCAAAGTGAAGGGTAAGCTGAAAAAAATAGATGACCCGAAGAGTAAGCGTAATTTTTACAAGCCCGGGCATGCCGATTTCTTCAAATCGGACAAGGTGGTAGAACTGCAGTGGCTGCTGGCCGAAATACTGCAGACCCACGAAACGAAACTGAAGCTGGTAGCCAGTGTGTGCGCCCTGGAAGGGGTAGCCTACGACGAGCAAATGCGCATGATGGAGTTGGAGCCCGACCGACTGGCCAAGCTGTTCATCAGCGGCACCAGCGATGAAAATGAAATGCTGTTTGCGCCCATTCCCAACTTCATATTTACCCGTGATATTGGGATAGTGATCAACAATCACGTACTGCTGAACAAGCCTGCCAAGCAGGCCCGCACCCGCGAAGCGCTGCTGGCGAAGTACATCTTTTTCAATCATCCGCTGTTTGCGGCCTACCGCGACAATATCCTCGAGATTCCGGAGAAGCATCACCACTTTTTGAACCCGAAAGAGGGCGGCGAACGCAAGGTGACGCTGGAAGGCGGCGATGTAATGGTGGTAAGCAAAGACCACCTGCTGATAGGCGTGAGCGAACGCACCAGTTGGGAAGCGGCGCACCAGGCCATCAACCTGCTGTTTGAAAAGAAAGTAGTGAAGAAAGTGACGGTGGTGAAGATTCCGAAGAAGCGGGACTACATGCACATCGACACGGTGTTTACTCAGGTGAAACGCAATGTGTGGGTAATGCTGGGTAATTTTTCGAAGAAGGCGGTGAAGCGCCTGGACGAAGACCCGGTAGAGCGGATACTGGAAGGCTCGCCCAAAAAGGATGAGAAGATCAGTTTGATTCAGTTCAATTTAAAGCACATTGACAAGCCGGTAATTTTCAACAACCTGGAGGAACTGCTGGAAGACATCAGCAAAAACGACCTGGGCTGCAAGGAGAAGGTGAAGTTCATCTACAGCGGCAACAACGAGTTTCCGTACGATGCCCGCGAACAATGGACCGATAGCTGCAACCTGCTGGCACTGAAAGAAGGCGTGGTACTGGGCTACGATCGCAACGATAAAACCGTGGAAGCCTTTAAGGCTGCGGGTTTCAGCGTGGTGCATGTGGCCGATCTGCTACAGGCTTTTGAAGCAGGCAGTGCCAGTCCCGAACAACTGAAAGACACCTTTATCCTGATGCCCTCCGCCGAGCTGAGCCGTGCACGTGGTGGCTTCCACTGCATGAGCATGCCGCTGCTGCGGGATGAGTTGGGGTAGGGAGTTCCAGAGTTCCAGCGTTCCAGAGTTTGAGAGTTCGAGAGTGTGAAGTTCACGAGTTCACAAGTTCACGAGTTTTGGGGCCGTCATTCCGACGCTGGAGGAATCTCACGAAACAGCGACGGAGGTTCATGGAGGTTGTGAATTTGAGAGTTTGAGAGTTTGAGAGTTCACAGGTTCACGAGTTCGGATTTTGGAATAAGCGTATCGACATTTCTGACAGCTGCGGTGGTGCGTAGGCGCTATCGCAGCTGCTTTTCAAAATTTTTGAAGCGATGCAAACAACGAATCATTTGCTGATGATAAGGCCGGTGCGCTTTGGCTACAATGCGCAGACGGCGGTGAACAATGCTTTTCAGGTAGCCGGCCAGGACCAGCTGCAGGTGCAGCAGCAGGCGGTAGTGGAGTTTGATGATTTTGTAAGCAAGCTGCGGGTAGCGGGCGTGCAGGTAACGGTGGTGCAAGACACCGAAGACCCGCATACACCCGATTCTATTTTTCCCAACAACTGGGTGTCGTTTCACCATGATGGTACGGTGGTACTGTACCCGATGTTTGCCGAAAACCGACGGCTGGAACGCAAGCCGGCAGTGCTGGAGGCGGTGGCTGCCAGCTTTAGCATGGGCCGCACCATCGATCTGAGCCATCATGAAGCCGGGCAACGATTCATGGAGGGTACCGGCAGCATGGTACTCGATCGTGAAAAGCGGATTGCATACGCTTGCTTATCGCCCCGTACCGATCATGGCGTGCTGCTGGAGTTTTGTGCGCAGCTGGGCTACCAGGCCGAAGTGTTTACGGCGGTAGACGAGCAGCTGCAGCCCATATACCACACCAATGTGATGATGTGCGTAGCTGACAGGTATGTGGTGATTTGCCTCGACAGCATTACCAACCACATCGAGCAAAACCGGGTGGTACAAACGATAGAAAGCAGTGGTAAAAAAGTTATTCCGATATCGTGGGCGCAGATGAACCATTTTGCCGGCAATATGCTGCAGGTACACAACCACGAAGGCCAGCCGCTGCTGGTGATGAGTTCGCAGGCCTATCGGGCCCTTACCGGCGATCAGGTGGCGCTGTTGGAAAGTTTCAACCCTATCCTGCATTCATCGCTGGATACCATAGAAGCCAATGGCGGGGGCAGTGCCCGCTGCATGATGGCCGAGGTGCACCTGCCGGCGAAGACAGCCTGATAGCATTCAGCGATTTATCGAACATGGCGACATCGCAGAAATTTGGATTCGGATTTTTGCGGTCATCGGTGCAATCACTTGCTTCATCTTTTTTGGAGCAGTTGGCCCCGAATCTCAAAACCTCAAATCTGAATTTGAATCCGAATCTGAATTCAAACTGCTATGAGCATTCCGTATTGGATGAGCCGCACCCAGCTGCTGCTGGACGATGAGAAGATAGAACGCCTGATGAGCAAGCACGTGCTGGTAGTAGGGCTGGGGGGCGTGGGCGGCATTTGCGCCGAAATGATAGCCCGGGCTGGCGTGGGCAAAATGACCATTGTAGACGCCGACACGGTGGATCTGAGCAATTGCAACCGCCAGATTCCGGCGCTGCACTCTACTGCCGGGCAGCCCAAAGCCGAGGTGATGGCCCGGCGCCTGCTGGACATCAACCCCCAACTGGAGCTGACCGTGCTGCCCGAGTATCTGAAAGAAGAGCGAACCCGCGAAGTACTCAGCAGCGCCAGCTTCGATTATGCGGTCGATTGCATCGATACGCTCAGTCCTAAGGTGTTTTTCATCAAGTCCTGCATCGACATGGGCATTCCGGTGGTCAGTTCGCTGGGGGCCGGCGGCAAGGTCGATCCCACCCAGGTCACCATTACCGATATCAGCAAAACCCACCAGTGCAACCTGGCCCGCTACGTACGCAAGCGCCTCCACAAGTTGGGGGTGCGCAAGGGCCTCACGGTGGTCTTCAGCCCCGAAGAGGCCGACCAGGAAAAGATCATTGTGACCGAAAAAGCTTACCCCAAAAAGAGCATCATTGGCACCATCAGCTACATGCCCGCCATTTTTGGCTGCATGACCGCCAGCGTGGTGGTGCGCAGCCTATATGGCCAGCCCGTGTGAATTAGTGGAAAATTGTCCACCGAAGGCGCTATTTCCCTCACCAGTTGTGAATAAATGCGGCAGGCCAAGGGGGCCACAAGCGGCTATTTTTGTTCGCTTTCGCAGGCTGCAGGCCTGCCCGTTTGCTAAAGGAATCTATTCAGGATATGGCGGAGGAGAAAAAGGACCTTTTCGATTATAACGAAGACAGTATTAAAACCCTCGAATGGCGTGAGCACATCCGCTTGCGTCCGGGTATGTACATCGGCAAACTGGGCGATGGTACGGCACCCGACGATGGCATTTATGTGCTGCTGAAAGAGGTGGTGGACAACTGTATAGACGAACACACCATGGGTTACGGCAAGCACGTAGATATTGAGGTGTCGAAGGAAGGCACGGTGACCATCAGAGACTACGGACGCGGCATTCCGCTGGGCAAACTGGTAGATGTGGTGAGTAAAATAAACACCGGCGCCAAGTATGATAGCAAGGCCTTTCAAAAAAGTGTGGGGCTGAATGGTGTGGGTACCAAGGCGGTCAATGCGTTGAGCCAGTTTTTTAAAGTGACGGCCTACCGCGACGGCAAAATGAAAACGGCCGAGTTTGAAAAAGGGAAGCTGCTGAGGGAATCGAAAGAGGAGAAAACCACTGAGTCGAATGGTACTGAGGTGGTGTTCATTCCCGATGATTCAGTATTCAAGCACTTCAAATACAAAACCGATTTTATTGAAGAGCAGTTGTGGAACTACTGCTACCTCAATGCCGGGCT
>CANHEC010000232.1 GCA_947459455.1 Chitinophagaceae bacterium | reverse complement strand
GGCCGCACAAGCAAGAAGGTAGATCATGAAAAAGCATTTGTTCAGAGATGAGTTCGAAGAGCTGCTGTCGGAATCGGCAGAGGAACTTCGCATGTACCCCTCTGACCGGGTGTGGGCCAACTTGCAAAAACATTTGCGGCACGAACAGCAGTGGCCGGCGCTCACCTTTGGCTCTATCCTGATTGGCGCCCTCATGCTGGCAGCACTCATTTTTGTTCATCCTTCCAAAGAAGTAATAGAGGCCAAGCAAGCGCTGACGGCCACTCCCGACAGCCGTATGGTGGCCGCTGCTACAGTACCCGCTACGCCAGCCCCCATACCAGCACCTGTAGCGGAAAACGACCCATTAGTAGCTAGTGTATCTCCTTCATTTACCAGCAGCGGCAATGCCCACCCACACCAGACCGTGCTGTCGGCTGCGGTGCCCGCTGCTGAGCAGCCAGCCCAAGCCAGTGCCGACCCTGCCGCAGCCAATGTAGCCGACAATGCCCGCCAACCTGCGCCGAACGTTGGCGCCAGCTACACCGAGCAGGAAGCCAACCCGGGTCTGACCTTGCTCACCGGTACGAACCTCAACAACACTACTGGCAACCAACTCAATACCGGCGAGGCGGCCACCATGCCTTTGCTGAACGATCATGAACTGGCTACAGCTGGCATTGGCGCCATGCCGACAGCAATGCTACAAGCCTCAAACGATGTAGACGCAGCAGCCCGCCAACTGGCCGCCAAAGCGCTGGCCAGGCGCCAATCTCGCTGGAATGTGCAGTACTATGCTACCCCCAGCCTCAGCTACCGCATGCTGGCCGAAGAGCGGCAGGTAAATGCCCCGGCGCTGCAGCCCAACCTGGACCACCTGGTACAAAGCGCCCCCAAACTGGGCATCGAGGCAGGTGTAGCCTTTTTATACAACGTATCAGACAGGTTGCGCCTCAAAACAGGTGTACAACTTAACTACCGGCAGTACGCCATTGACGCTTACAGCGCTGGTGCCATGCAGGCCACTACCATCCGCTTCGACCAGGGTGGCATACCGGCTACCATACCCGCCTATACCGATGTAAGTGCCGTAGCCGGCAACCGGCCGATTACCATCAACAACCGCTTCTTCCAGGTGGGTATACCAATCGGCTTTGAGCTCACCATGGCTCAGCAGAAGCAAAGCCAGTTTGTGATTGCCTCAACCTTTCAGCCCACGTACAATATTGGCAAGCAGGGTTGGCTCATTTCGGCCGACTATCGCAATTATGTAAAGGAGAATACGCTGTTTCGCAACTGGAATATCAATGCCGGAATCGAAGCCTTCTTTCGCTTCAAAGGCAAAGGCAACCTGATGTGGCAGGTAGGGCCGCAAATACGCTACCAAATGCTGCCAGCCGCGGTGAACAAGTATCCCATTCGTGAGCACCTCATCGACTATGGCCTCAAAATTGGCGTGATGAAAACGCTTCAGTAAGCAGGCCGCCGCTAATTTCGCTACCGCTCGATGCTATACTGAGCGGTTTTTTTATGCGTGTACTTCTTGCTTTCGTTGCTGTAGCCGCCACCTGCGCCTGGCTGCCAGCCTGCCAGCCGGCCGGCCGGTCGGCTACCGGCACTGCCGCCGATACCCTGGCACCGCTGTACCCATTTCCGCAGTACCTCACCGATCAAATTCGCTACGTCGATTCGATGCCGCTGGGCGTAGAGCAGTTGGTAAAGCTGAACGGGCGCACCATCGATTCGGGTTATATCGACAAAGCTGCGTTCAAAGCTGCAGTGGCCCCCTTTGCTGCCATCGACCCCAACCTGGCCAGCCTGCGCCCTTCTTTCACCGAAACTTCGTTCAACGATCTTACCCTGGGCACCATCACTTTTTCCATTAGCTGCACCGATAGTATCGCCGTGCTGCAAAAAGCCGATGTGCTGCTGCATGCCGACACCAAAAAGGTAAAGTATGTGCTGCTGGAAATGACCCAGGCCAACGACGACAGTGTGCTGTACCGCCGCATCAACTGGGTACACAATATGCGCTGCCAGGTAGCCGAAACCATCCAGAAAAAGGACAGCAGCTACGACCGCATCACCGAATACATTTGGGATAAACCAATGAACTAAGGCCGGTACAGGCTGCCCGCTCATGACGCCCGAAGCTTTCAAGAAAATAGCACCCACCATTCCGCACCAGCCGGGTGTGTACCGCTATTTCAATGCCGATGGCGAAATCATTTACGTAGGCAAAGCCAAAGACCTGCGCAAGCGGGTGAGTTCTTATTTCAATAAAACATTTGTGGGGTACAAAACCCACGAGCTGGTACAGCGCATCCACCGCATCGAGTTTACTGTGGTCGATTCGGAGCAGGATGCTTTCTTTCTGGAAAATGCGCTGATCAAAGAGTTTCAGCCCCGCTACAATATTGATCTGAAAGACGACAAGACCTACCCTTACATCGTCATCAAAAAAGAGCCATTTCCACGGGTATTTTTGACCCGAAGAAAAATAAACGATGGTAGTGAATACCTCGGTCCGTTCACATCTGTCGCAAGAGTACGGGAGCTGCTCACCTTTATCAAACAACACATTCAGCTGCGCACCTGCAAGCTGCCGCTGACGCAAAAAAACATAGCCGCCAAGAAGTTTCGCGTTTGCCTGGAGTACCACCTGGGCAACTGTAAAGGGCCCTGTATAGGCGCCCAAACCGAGGCCGACTACCAGCAGGGCCTGCAGCGCCTGAAGCAGGTGCTGAAAGGAAAACTGGGCGAAGTAGTACAACACTACAAAGAAGAAATGCAGCAGTATGCTGCCGAGCTACAGTTTGAGAAAGCCCAGATGGTAAAGAAAAAACTGGAACACCTGGAGCAATACCAGGCCCGATCGGTAGTGGTAAGCCAGCAGGTAGGCGATGTGGATGTATTCAGCATTTTGAAAGATGGCGACAAAGCCTATGTGAACTACCTGATGGTGCGCAGCGGCACCATTGTGCAAACACATACCCTGCAGCTAAACCCTCACCTGGATGAAACAGATGCCGAGGTACTGGCCTTTGGCGTAGCCCGCATACGCGATGCCTTTGGCAGCGATGCCCCCGAAGTGGTAGTGCCTACCGAGCTGGAGTATGCCGATATGGCCGTGCAGGTAACGGTGCCAAAAGCAGGCGACAAAAAGAAGCTGCTGGAGCTAAGCCAGAAAAACGTGCTGATACACCAGGATGAACTGCGCCGCCGCAAGCTGCTGAACATAGAAGGTAAAACCGAAGAGCAACTGCTGGATGTACTGGAAGAGCTGCAAGAGGCCCTCTCGCTGCCCGAACTGCCCACGCATATTGAGTGCTTCGATAACTCCAACTTTCAGGGCAGTTACCCGGTAAGTGCCATGGTCTGTTTTAAAAATGGAGCTCCGTCCAAAAACGACTACCGGCGCTTCAACGTAAAAACGGTGCAGGGCATCAACGATTTTGCCACCATGAAGGAAGCCGTGGGGCGCCGCTACAAGCGCCTGGCTGCCGAAGATGCCGAGCTACCCCAACTGGTGATAATAGACGGCGGCAAGGGCCAGCTGAGTGCGGCGCTGGAAGCACTGGACGAGCTGAACCTGAACGGCCAGATGACAGTAGTGGGACTGGCCAAAAATGTAGAAGAGATCTTTTTTCCCGGCGACTCAGAATCCATCAAACTACCCTACCACAGCGAGGCGCTTAAGCTGGTGCGCCGCATCCGCGACGAAGTGCACCGTTTTGGTATCACGTTTCACCGCCAGCAACGCAGCAAGGGCACTTTTAAAAACGAACTGGAGCAAATACCAGGCATTGGCAAAAAAACAGCTACCGACCTGCTCAAGCATTTTAGAAGTGTAGCCAAAGTAAAAGCCGCCGACGAGGCCAGCCTGGCCGCTGTAGCAGGTGCAGCCCGGGCTGCCATCATTCGCCAATATTTTACCAGTCAGCCATCCTGAAAATAAGAAAGCCGACCCTTGTGGGGGCCGGCCTTCAGATGCGTTAAGGGCCAATCTGGTACTTAGTACGACCACTGGTTTTGCTCCCAGTTAAAGATGGTCTCCTTGATATTTTCTCCTTCGAGCAAGCGCTGCAGCGGATCGGTAATGAAGGCTGCCAGCGGACGATCGAGTGGGTTGTTGATAGTAGACTTGACAATATAGCTGGCGAAGTAGCGGGCTTCGAAAATCTCCTCCCAGCTCATGCGCACTCCCATGTTCTTTGGATTGTAGGCTTCGTACTTAGCCAGTACAGTGCGCAATTCAGGATAGTACAGCCAAAACAGTGTGTAAGAATCACGGAAAGATCCGTCTTCATTCAAAGCAGCCCTCACCGGTGCTATACCGAGGATACGGAAGTGCATGCGGCTGGTTTCGCGGTCAAAGATGATTTCCTCCTTTACGCGGTAAGCAATGATGGTATTTTCATTGAACTCGTCGCGGATAAGCGAATCCTTTGTGATACCCTTCGACATATCAGGATCCTTGGCGAGGTCGGGCACCTGCACAATGTACTTTTTGCCCATCAGCATGCTGGCTATTTCCTCGGTTTTCAAGGGCTGCGTAAAGCGATCATTCACATTGCTGAAGGCGGTGATATCGCCCTCTTTGATGTGGCGCAGCAGGATATTGAAGAACTTTTGGCTGCCATTGTCTTCGGTAGCTTCGTACCGGAAGGGCAGGTTCATCTTTTCCCTGATGTTGATTTCACGCCAAACTATTTGCTTGTACACCTGATCATCAATCCGCAGGTGATCGTACTGCAGCGGCGTTTTGTCCAGTATCAGGTTGCCTTCTACAGTCGAGGTGGGCCGGCGGGAGGCAACAACTGGTGCAATTGGCAAGGTATCGGGCTCATTCAAGGCCTTTTGGGCAGCGCTAATCTGTGGTGTATCCACCACTGCCGGGGCTGCCACCACTTGCTGCTTAGGCGGTGTGCGGCGTGCATTGGTATTACGGCCG
>CANHEC010000231.1 GCA_947459455.1 Chitinophagaceae bacterium | reverse complement strand
TGGAAGTACACGACCACTTTAGCCTGGCGGCCAAAGCCGCGGCCGATGCGGCCAACCCCGAAGTGCAGCGCTGGGAAGCACTGATGTGGCAATACCAGCAAGGCCTGCCGGGCGTAGCCCCGGGGCAAAAGTGGCAGCCCATGGACCTGATTTTTGAACTGTGAAAAAGGAAGTAGTACCGATGAATAAATGGCTCCAGATTCACCCCGACGATAATGTGCTGGTAGCACTGACCGACCTGCCGGCCGGCACTGTGGTGCAGCATGCCGGCCGCCAGCTACAGCTGGCCACAGCGGTAAAAGCCAAGCACAAGTTTACCCTACAGCCCCTGGCCGTGGGCGATGCCGTGTACATGTACGGCGTGCTGGTGGGCAAGGCCATGCAGCCCATTGCCGAGGGCGAAGCCATTACCACCGCCAACCTGCAGCATGCAGCCGGCAGCTTTGGGCTGGGGCAGCGCCGCACCCACTGGCAGCCGCCCGATACCAGCCGCTTTGCTGGCCGTACCTTTTTGGGCTACCACCGGCCCGATGGCAAGGTGGGCACCGCCAACTACTGGGTGGTGATACCCATGGTGTTTTGCGAAAACCGCAACGTGGCCACCCTGCAGTACGCCCTTACCGACCTATTGGGCTATGGCCAGCCGCAGCTGTACCAGCAAAAAACATCGCACCTGCTGGCGGCGTGGCGGCAGGGGGCCTCGGCCGATCAGATACGCGACATGGCACTGGCGCCTGCAGCGGCCGCCCCCGGCTCGCAGCGGGTGTTTAAGCACGTAGACGGGGTGAAGTTTTTGATGCACGATATGGGCTGCGGCGGCACCCGGGCCGATGCCGAGGCGCTGTGTGGCCTGCTGGCGGGCTACATTACGCACCCCAATGTGGCGGGCGCCACCATCCTGAGCCTGGGCTGCCAGCACGCACAGGTAGCCATGCTGGAAACCGAAATTGCCCGCCGCGATCCGCAGTTTGCCAAGCCGCTGATAGTGCTGGAGCAGCAGCAGGAGGGTACCGAAGAGCAGCTGCTCGATAAGGCCCTCAAGCTCACCTTTGCCGGTCTGATGGAGGCCAACCAACTGCAGCGCCAGCCGGCACCGCTGAGCAAGCTGGTGCTGGGGCTGGAGTGCGGCGGCAGCGATGGATTTTCGGGCATTTCGGCCAACCCCGCCGTGGGCTATACCAGCGATCTGCTGGTGGCCATGGGGGGCTCGGTCATCCTCAGCGAGTTTCCTGAGCTGTGCGGGGTAGAGCAGGAGCTGAGCGACCGCTGCCAGACCGAAGAGCTGGCCCTCCGCTTCAATGAACTGATGACTGTGTACAACCAGCGGGCCGAAGAGCAGGGCTCGGGCTTTTATGCCAACCCCTCGCCGGGCAATATCCGCGATGGCCTCATTACCGATGCCATCAAATCGGCCGGCGCTGCCAAAAAGGGCGGCACCAGCCCGGTGGCCGATGTGCTGGACTACCCCGAGCCGGTGCGCCGCCCGGGCCTGAGCCTGCTGTGCACGCCCGGCAACGATGTGGAGAGCACCACGGCCGAAGTAGGGTCGGGGGCTACGGTGGTGCTGTTTACCACCGGGCTGGGTACACCCACCGGCAATCCCGTGGCACCGGTCATTAAAATAAGCACCAACACAGCGCTGTACCAGCGCATGCCCGATATCATTGATGTGAACTGCGGCACCATCATTGATGGCACCGAAACCATCAGCCAGGCCGGCGAACGCCTGCTGGACTATGTGATAGCCGTGGCCAGCGGCCAGCAGGTACCGGCAGCGGTGCGGCTGGGCCAGGATGATTTCATTCCCTGGCGACGGGGCATTTCACTGTAGCTTTTCATTTCAAACTCATTCTACTACCATCCCATGTTTTCATTGCAAGGAAAAAAAGCCCTCATCACCGGTGCCGGTAGCGGTATCGGCAGGGCCATTGCCACGCTGTTTGCCCGGCAGGGCGCTGCGGTGCACATACTGGAGCTGAGCGAAGCCGCCGGCGCCGACACGGCCGCCGATATAGCCGCACAGGGCGGACAAGCCTGGGTGCATGCCGCCGATGTAGCCAACCAGGCAGCGGTGCTGCAGCTGGTACAGTCGCTGGGGCCCGTCGATATTTTGGTGAACAATGCCGGCATTGCCCACGTAGGCAGTGCGCATAGCACTACCGAAGCCGATTTTGAACGGGTGTTATCGGTAAATGTGCGGGGCGTGTACAACTGCCTGCATGCGGTGCTGCCGGGCATGATGCAGCAGCGCAGCGGCGTGGTGCTGAACATGAGCAGCATTGCAGCGGTGGTAGGCCTGGCCGATCGGTTTGCGTACAGCATGAGCAAGGGCGCTGTGCTGGCCATGACGCTGTCGGTAGCCAAAGACTACCTGGCCTTTGGCATCCGGTGCAATTGCATATCGCCGGCCCGGGTGCACACGCCGTTTGTTGATGGTTTTTTGGCCCGCAATTATCCGGGCCAGGAAGCCGAGATGTTTGCCCGCCTTTCGGCCACGCAGCCCATTGGCCGCATGGGTACCCCACAGGAAGTGGCGCAGCTGGCGCTTTACCTCTGCAGCGATGAAGCCAGCTTTATCACCGGCTCCGATTATCCCATCGATGGCGGCTTCATCCGGCTGAACACCTGACCAACTATTTCCTTTGTGCCCCTTGCGTATCCTTTGCGTCCCTTGCGGTAAAAAAAGTCAATGCATCCATCATTTGAAAACTAACCATCCCCTTGCGGCCCTTGCGGTCTTGTCCTTGCGCCCCTTGCGGTAAAAAAAATCAATGCATCCCATCATTTGAAAACCAACCATCCTCTTGCGGCCCTTGCGAATCCCTTGCGCCTTTGCGGTTAAAAAAAATCAATACATCCCATCATTCGAAAACCAAATCACCCCCTTGCGGCCCTTGCGTTTCCTTAGCGCCTTTGCGGTTAAAAAAAGTCAATGCATCCATCATTTGAAAACCAACCAACGCTGGCGCCCTTTGCAGTAAATAAACCTTCTCTCTTTCATTTCCACTACTATGAAACTTTTCAGATACGGCCCCGCCGGCCACGAGCAACCCGGCATCCTTTGGCAAGGCCAGCATTGCAGCCTCGCCCACATCGTCCCCGATTTCAATGAAGCCTTTTTTGCCGATGGCGGCCTGCAGCGCCTGCACAGCTGGCTGCAGCAGCATGGCAGCAGTTTAGCACCCCTGCCTGCCGATACCCGCATCGGCCCCTGCGTAGCACGCCCATCCAAGCTGGTGTGCATTGGCCTCAACTACGCCGACCACGCCGCCGAAACCGGCGCCGCCATTCCCGCCGAGCCCGTGGTGTTTATGAAAAGCACCACCGCCATCATTGGTCCGTACGATGAGGTGATGCTACCCAAAGACAGCCGAAAATCGGACTGGGAAGTAGAGCTGGCCGTGGTAGTAGGCAAAACAGCCCGCTACATCGCCGAAGCCGATGCGCTGGACTACGTAGCCGGCTATTGCCTGCACAACGATCTGTCGGAGCGGGAGTACCAGCTGGAGCGGGGCGGCACCTGGGATAAAGGCAAGGGCTGCGATACGTTTGCCCCGCTGGGGCCCTACCTGGTGACGCCCGACGAAGCCGGCGAAGTGCACCAGCTGCCCCTGTGGCTGAAGCTGAATGGCGAGCTGGTGCAAAACAGCAACACGTCCAATTTCATTTTCAATATCCCGCAGGTACTGTCGTACCTCAGCCGCTTTATGACCCTGCTGCCCGGCGATATCATTTCTACCGGTACACCGCCCGGCGTGGGCCTGGGCATGCAGCCGCCCCGCTACCTGCGCCCCGGCGATGTAATGGAGCTGGGCATCGAAGGCCTTGGCACCTCGCGGCAAACCGTGATAGCCTACCAACCCACCCCTGCATGAACAAGATAGACGCCCACCACCACCTGTGGCACTACGATGCCCTACGCCACGCCTGGATTGATGATAGCATGCAGGTAATCAGGCGCAGCTTTGAGGCGCCCGACCTGGCCCCCTTGCTGCAGCAGCACCAGGTAGCAGGCACCGTGCTGGTGCAGGCCGATCAGCAGCCCGCCGAAAACGACTACCTGCTGCTGCAGGCCGCCCTGCTACCGGCTGTAAAGGGCATCGTAGGCTGGATTGATTTGCTGGCGCCCGATCTGGCACAGCAGCTGGCCCGCTGGCAGCAGCAGCCTCTCATGAAAGGCTTTCGGCACATAGCCCAGGCCGAGCCCGATGATTTTCTGGCCCGCCCCGCCATCATCCGGGGCATCCGCCAGCTGGGGCAGCACGGCTTTACCTACGATATCCTCATCAAGCCGCCACAGCTGCCCGCTGCGCTGCAGCTGGTGCAGGCCCTGCCGCAGCAGCGCTTCGTCATCGATCATGGCGCCAAGCCCTACATCGCCGCCGGCGAGCACCAGGCCTGGGCCACCGCCATGCGCCAACTGGCCAGCTACCCGCAGGTGTACTGCAAGCTGAGCGGCCTCGTCACCGAGGCGCACTGGCAGCACTGGACGCCGCAGCAATTGGCGCCCTACCTCGATACCCTGCTGGAGCTGTTTGGTCCGCAGCGCCTGCTGTTTGGCACCGATTGGCCCGTGTGCCTGCTGGCCGCCTCGTACCAGCAGGTGGTGCAGCTGGTAGCGCAGTGGTGCGCCCCGCTCAGCCCGGCCGAGCAGCAGCTCATTTGGCACGATGTGGCCGTATCTTTTTACCAACTAAACATGCAAACCCCATGAACCTGCAACTCACCGGCAAGCGCATCGTCATCACCGGCGGTGCCAAAGGCATCGGATTGGGCATCGCCAAAGCCGCCGCTGCCGAAGGCGCCCTGCCCATTATTGTGGGCCGGCAGCCGGCCGATAATGAAGCCGCCGTGGCCGCCATACAAGCCGCCGGCGGCAGCGCCGCCCACGTGGTAGCCGAGCTGAGCCTGCCCCACGAGTGTGTGCAGGCCGTAC
>CANHEC010000230.1 GCA_947459455.1 Chitinophagaceae bacterium | reverse complement strand
ATTGCCTGCTTCATTGGTGCTGGCACATCCGGCGGCCAACATGGCCAGCAGGCTTATCAATGCATATTTTGTCATACGCCAAATGTAGAGGATGCCACCTGGTACCGCTGCACCGCGGCTTTAATGGTGCTGGCTGGTACCACGCCACTTTGGCGCCAGCGTACTTCGCCTTTTTGAAACAGCATGAGGGTAGGGACCCCCTGAATTTGATAGGCTTGTGCAGTAGTAGGGTTCTTGTCTACGTCCACTTTAATGATTGTCACTGCGTCTTTGAGATCGGCTTTTACCTGTTGTAAAATGGGGGCCATCATTTTGCAGGGCCCACACCATTCCGCAAAAAAATCGACGATGACAGGTGTTTCGCTGTTGATGAGCTCGTTAAAAGTCTTTGCCATGGTAGTATGTTTTCAGGTGAGGCTGTCTTTTTTCGGTTCTTTCTTGAACATGCCGAACAGTAATGCGCCCATCAATGCAAAGTAGAGGGTGCTGTTCAGTGGCTTGCTGGTGATGGCACAAGTGCCGCTACTGCAGCCAATTTGCTGCCAGTAAAAGAAGCCAGCCAGTGCACCTGCTATGGCGCCTGCCACGTAGAGCCAATTATTTTTCATCCACTTCTTCATAGGTCGTTTCGTGTATGGTAGTGCGGGCTGCATGGCGCTGTTGTACGGTAGGAGTAGCGCAGGCGCCGCTGCTGCAGCCGCCGAGGTTGAAAATGGCAAGTGCTGCCAACAGTGCACCGATAGCGGCAAACCATTTGTCGTTCATCTGGACTGATTGAACCACCACCAGTATACCCAGCAGCAAGCGCAGCAGGCGTGCAAAATGCCAGTTGGTAGTCATTCTATTCCACATGGCTGTTGGCTATTTTATGTTGAAAGCTTATCCAGGCTCCGCCATTATAACAGTCAATGCCATCGCGTAGCAGCATCGATTTGGCCATGCCGCTGCGGGCGCCACTCCGGCACACGGTGATGACCGGTTTGCCTGTTTTCTTCAGCAAGGCCATCTGTTGTGGCAATGTATTCAGCGGAATATTGGTGCTGCCTTTGTAATGGCCGAGCTCGTATTCGTCCGGGCTTCGTACATCTATCACCATTGCTCCTTGCTTAAGCAGCAGTTTGAAGTCGACCTGTTGCCGTTTGAAAAGCCGTTTGATAAATTGGATCATTGGTAATGATTGTAAACGGTGAAACCGGATGCTACAACAGTGTTGTAGGACATACGTAGTCGGTCACTTTGAATTTTGCAGAGTTTTTGATATCCGTAAAGCCGCCGCTGATGTCGATCAGGTTGTCGTATCCACGAGCTTTCAGAATGCTGGCAAAAATCATAGAGCGGTAGCCGCCGGCGCAATGCACGTAGTAGGTTTTGTTTTTGTCGATTTGCAGCATGCTGTCGTTGATGTAATCAAGCGGAGCGTTGTCTGCCTGTTCCACATGCTCGCTCAGGTACTCGCTTTTTTTGCGTACATCCAATATGTTCACGGCTTCGCTGGCCATTTTGTTGGCTAGGTAGTCTGCGGTCACAGAAGGAATATGATCCACTTCCTTACCGGCTGCTTTCCAGGCCGCAAAGCCACCTTCGAGATAACCAATGGTATAGTCGTAACCCACACGAGCCAGCCTTGTAATGACCTCTTCCTCACGACCTTCATCGGTGATCAGCAGTATTTCCTGCTTTACATCGGGTATGAGTGCGCCCACCCACGGGGCAAAGCCACCATCGATACCGATATTGATAGAGTTGGGTACAAAGCCGGCTGCAAAAGTTTGCGGTGAGCGGGTATCCAGCAGCAGTGCGCCCGTTTCGTTGGCGGCTGCTTCAAATGCTGCCGGGTTCATAGCGTGCTGGCCACGCTTCAGTACTTCATCTATGCTGTCGTATCCCTGCTTGTTCATCATCACGTTCAGCGGAAAGTAGGCAGGCGGCGGCATCAGGCCGGTGGTTACTTCTTTTACAAATTCTGCCTTGGTCATATCGGCACGCAGGGCGTAGTTGCTGGCCTTTTGGTGGCCCAGGCTGTCGCTGGTTTCCTTGCTCATGTTTTTGCCGCAGGCACTACCAGCGCCGTGAGCGGGGTATACAATGATGTCGTCGTTCAGCGGCATGATCTTGTTGCGAAGTGAGTCGAACAAGGTTTCGGCCAGTTGCTCCTGCGTCAGGTGAGCTGCTTTTTGGGCCAGGTCGGGGCGGCCCACATCGCCTATAAACAAAGTGTCGCCGCTAAACAAGGCTGTATCGTGGCCAAATTCATCCTGCAGCAAGTAGCAGGTACTTTCCATGGTGTGGCCGGGTGTGTGCAACACCTTGATGGTGAGTTTACCCAGTTTGAATACTTGTCCGTCGGTTGCAATGATGGCCTCAAAGTTTGGATTGGCCATAGGGCCGTACACAATAGGAGCGCCTGTTTTGCGGCTCAGGTCCAGGTGACCGCTCACAAAATCGGCATGAAAATGCGTTTCAAAAACATACTTGATATTGGCTCCGCTTTTATGTGCCCGGTCAAGGTAGGGCTGCACTTCCCGCAAGGGGTCAATCACTGCGGCTTCGCCGTCGCTTTCAATGTAATAGGCGCCTTGTGCCAGGCAGCCGGTGTAGATTTGTTCTATTTTCATTGGTAGTCTTTTTCGATGAATGGAGAGCACAAAATTGAAGTGGTGGCCTGCCTGCTGAAGTGACTATTATCACAGGTGGCGGTATGGCTAACGGAAGAGGTGCTTTTAACAGGTCGTTGCTGCCAATTAAAACAGGCTTCGATTGGTATCCGAAGCCTGCTTTCTGTGCGTTCTTGTTTGGTGGCTACATGTTGAGTATTTCGATATGGTAACGATGCAGCTTTACTTTGCCGCGTTCCGACATTTTTTTCAGCAGCCTGGACACGACTTCGCGGCTTGAGTTGAGTTCCTGCGCTATTTCCTGGTGCGTAATTGGGATGATGTTGGACTTGGTGGTGTCGCGATGGCGCTTCAGGTAAAATTCGATGCGTTCATCCATGTTGCGAAATGCGACGCTATCAAGCGTTTGCAGCATTTCTTCAAAGCGGTCGCGATAGGTGCGCACCACAAAATGATACCACGATTTATAGCGGCTCATCCAGGCATCCATTTTTTCGAGTGGAATCATGATCACCTCGCTGTCTTGTACCGTTTTGGCCGCTATTGTACTCGTTTGTGAGCCTACCATACAGGTCATACTAAGGGCACATCCATCGCCCGGTTTCAGGTAGTACATAAAAAACTCATTGCCCTCGCCATCTTCGCGGTACACCTTCACTAGTCCGCTCAAAATGAGTATCGTACTGCGTATAAATTGTCCGGGCCGCATCAGTTCGCTGCCCGAAGGCACCTGTCTGAACTGAGCATCGGCTTCCATTTGCTCCAGCAGTTCGGTGTCAAAAGCAGGGAAGACCTTTTGTATCGACTCAATGAATGTCATGGCTGATACGATTTTGGGGTAATGAAATTAGTTGCTTGTGGCTGCAACGGCCGCTGCAGTTGTTGTCTTTCGCCGTTCGCCGATTTGCTGGCGCCACATGGCGTAGTACAGCCCTTTTTCCTGCAGCAAGCTTTCGTGTGTGCCTGTTTCCACTATTTCGCCTTGCTCCAGCACAAAAATGCGATCTGCATGCATGATGGTACTCAGACGGTGGGCAATGAGTACGGTCATTTGTTCGCCCGTCCTGCTCACATCTTTGATGGTGTTGGTAATTTCTTCTTCGGTGATGGAGTCGAGGGCCGAGGTGGCTTCATCGAAAATGAGTAGCCGGGGTTTGCGCAAAAGCGCCCTGGCGATGCTCAGTCTTTGCTTCTCGCCCCCCGATATCTTAATACCGCCTTCACCGATGACGGTATTAATGCCGTTGTCGGCCCGCTTCAGTAGCGAGTGGCTGGCTGATTGCTGCAGCGCCTGTAGCACTTCCTCATCGGTGGCGCCCGGGTTTACAAACAGCAGGTTTTCTTTGATGGTGCCGGCAAACAATTGAGTGTCTTGTGTAACGAAGCCTATCTGTGTTCTCAGTTCATCAAAATTGATGGCGCTACCATCTATGTCATTGTACAAAATGCGGCCTTGCTGCGGTCGGTAAAGGCCCACCAATAGTTTTACAAGGGTTGTTTTGCCACTGCCGCTGGGGCCTACAAATGCAATGGTTTCGCCGCGGCTCAGCCTGAAACTGATGTTTTGGATAGCAGGCGCCTGCGCCGATTGGTGCTGAAAATGCACTCCTTCATACGCCAGTGATTCTATCGGCCCCACCACGGCGGGCTCTTCAGGTTTCGGCTCCGGTTTTTTCTGCATCAGCCTATGAAAATTCTGCAACGAAGCCTCTGATTCGCGGTAGGAGATAATAATGTTGCCGATTTCTTGTAAAGGGCCGAAGATGAAAAAGCTGTAGAATGTAAGTGTTAGAACCTCGCCGGGCGTCAGCTTGTCTTGAAATACCAGATAAATGAGGGTGAACATGATGATCTGGCGCAGCAGGTTCACAAAAGTGCCTTGTACAAAGCTGAGCATGCGGATGCTCTTTACTTTTCGCAGCTCGAGGCCGAGTATTTTATAGGTGTTTTTATTGAGGCGGGTAATTTCCTGATCGGTCAGCCCGAGGCTCTTGACCAACTCAATATTGCGCAAGCTTTCAGTAGTGCTGCCGGCAAGTGCCGTGGTTTCGCTTACAATGTTTTTTTGGATAGACTTAATGCGTTTGCTTAAAAAGCTGGTGAGTAGGCTGAGGAAAAGGATGCCAGCGAAGTAAACCGGCACAATGCTCCAATGCTTTGAGAAGGCATACACCGACACCATGACAATACCAACCAGAATACCGAACACCACGTTAATGAAAAGGCTGATAAACTTCTCTGTGTCGGTCCTTACTTTGGTCAGTATCGATAGTGTTTCACCGCTGCGCTGGTCTTCAAACTCCTGATAGGGCAGGCGCATGCT
>CANHEC010000229.1 GCA_947459455.1 Chitinophagaceae bacterium | reverse complement strand
CCCGCAGCATAAAAACGGTTAGTTGCGCCAATTGGAATACTGTGTCTTGAAAATGTCTCTTCATTCGTACTACCTAAAACTAACACATTCCAGTTACGATGGGTATTCGTGGTGCAGTAAAAAGGAAGCGATGAAAACGGAAAACAAGTTGCTTCGCCATGGTACATGGCGAACAGCGGAGAGTGAACAGCGGGGAAATACCCGCGTAAATGGCTGGATGTTTGCGGGTGAAAACACCCGCAACGGCGGCATCGAAACGAGCACCAGCAGGGGCAGAATTTACTTAGACACAATGAAAACCTGCTTAAACCTTTTCCCCTTATAGCTGACAGCCCCTACTATTTTATTTGGTTGCAAAAACAAAGGTTTTAAAACAACGGCAGAAACAGTATCGACAGAAACCGGCTGCTTCATTGAATCCGGAAACAATTCTATTCTAAGTGAGTTGCGTTTCCACCTTCCTGTTCCGATTGTTTTAAAAGCACCCTCGCTTTTAAAAGTTTGGGTATAATATCCATTTTCTAATATTTCTATGCAAGTCAGGCTGATCGACTCGTCATTATAAGAACAATATCGACCGAGTTTGATAGTCCTACAGCCACCAAGCAAAACTGCAACATATATTGAAGTTACCCACAATAGAGCTTTCATAGAATAGAAATTACTAAGGATAAGGCAAACGAATGTATGAATCCCGCTGTTCGGGATTTGCAATCCACCTGGCTGCCCTGTTAAATGTAAGCCGCCATTCATTGGTATCTGCCACTACATATACCGCCCGGACCACTTACCAGTAAGTACTTTTGCCTTGATGCAAATGGGCATGCGGGATAGGAGCATGCAGAAAAAATCAAGGCAAGCCCGATCCCTCCGGTTCTCGGCTGAGCCGAGACCTGGCCTGCACCGTCCTCTGTATGGTTTTGCTCACTTGCTTTTGGCCGGTGGGATATAATGGTGCATATTGTCTGGCTAAATCCTGAGTAGCCGCTTTAGCTTTCCTAAAGGCGAGTTGGTGGAGAACATTGAGAGGAGTTACTGGCAGACACAGAGCGAATCAATATCGCTGCACAAGTGGCCTACTATACTTAAATAGGAACATTTGCTCCTAGCGCTTACTTTATTGCTACTTCGGCCTTCACTGCCTTTTAATCAAGTAATTAGTCAGATACAATAAAAACAACATGATTGGCATTAGTACGGTGAATATGATCACTCTTTTGATTCTTTTCTTGTTAAGGCTTTTAACGAATTCCACTTCCTGCAAAGCATAATGCTTTCGTTGGGAATTTATCAACATTATCATATTGTATGAAATCCCCAAGAAAAAGGAAATACAAATCACGTTTGCAAGAATTGAAACAATCATTCACTCAGTTTTAGCTTGGTGGATTTGAAAATCTTAAGCTCCTCCCGACTTGCAGCAATCTCACTTTTTTGAAATTACCCTCGCTTTATCTCCTTCCCGGCAACGCCCCCCAATCTAAGAAGTGGAAGTTGCGTCAATTGGAAGACTGTGTCTTGAAAATGTCTCTTCATTCGTACTACTTAAAACTAACACATTCCAGTTACGATGGGTATTCGTGGTGAAGTAAAAAGGACGCGATGAGACGATTATAACGGAATGCAACTCGCTTGGCCATGGCAAACGGCAAACAGTGCAGAAGGGGTAACAAGAAGCGCTGCTGGTGGAAGGACCGGTAAGCCCGGCCCAGCACAGCTGCCGATGGGCCGCGGGATGCGAAAGGGCCCCGCCGCGGCGGGGAGCCCGCAGCGCAGCGAAGGGCCGAAGCATGAGCGAAGCCTGCAGCAGCCCGAACAACCGCCGATATCTGCACGGCTGCCCATGGCCCCAAAAACGCCGCCGCCGCCTTGCCGGCACCTGCCCTTTTTCCCTTACTTTTGCGGCCCAAAAGCCTAAGTATACATGAGTGGTGCATTAAAGGAGGTTCGCAACCGAATCAAGAGCGTACAAAGTACCCAGCAGATTACCAAGGCCATGAAAATGGTAAGTGCAGCCAAGCTGCGCCGGGCACAGGATGGCATTTTGCAAATGCGCCCCTATGCCAAAAAACTGCAGGAAGTACTGAGCAATATTGTGAGCAACACCGAGGTGGAAGCCGGCGGTGCGCTGGCAGTAGAGCGCCCGGTAGAAAAGGCCCTCATCATCCTCATCACCAGCGACCGTGGCCTGTGCGGCGGCTACAATGCCAACCTGGTAAAGCTGACCAAAACCACCATAGCCGAGCAATATGCAGGCAAGCAAGTGACTGTTTGGAACATTGGCAAAAAGGGCTACGAAAGCCTGACCAAGCAAGGCTTTAAGACCGATGCCAGGTTTAAGTATATTTTTCTGGACCTCAACTTCGAAAACGTGCAAGCCTGCGCCCAGGCTACCATCCAGGCCTTCCTGAACAAGGAATTTGACGCCGTGGAGCTGGTGTACAGCGAGTTTAAAAACGCTGCTACCCAACGCTTCAAGGTGGAGCGGTTTTTGCCCATTGCCAAGGCCGAAGCCAAGGCCGGCGCCAGCAAGGCCGACTTTATTTTTGAGCCAAACAAAGAGCAGCTGATAGCCGAGCTGATGCCCAAAATACTGAACACGCAGCTGTACAAAGCGGTACTGGATGCCCACGCCAGCGAGCATGGTGCCCGCATGACCGCCATGGACAAGGCCAGCGACAATGCCAACGAGCTGCTGAAATCATTGAAAATCAGCTACAACCGAGCTCGTCAGGCGGCCATTACTACCGAACTGACCGAGATAGTAAGTGGCGCCGCCGCCCTGCAGGGCTAAGCAGCCGCTTTTTAAAAACCAATCCCTGCAAACACGTGCTTGGCGCATATTTGCAGGGATTCTTTTTTGCCACCAACCGTTTCAAATCAATGGAGAGGCCTGTCCGGCCTGCTTTGTATGGAAATATCGCTGATCATACCCCACGTGGAAGCACTGATTTTTGCCAGTGAAAAACCAGTGACCACCCTGGACCTGGTAGAACTGGTAAACAAGGCCCTGGCCTTTATGGAAGAACGGGCTACCCTGGACCAGGTAGAAGCGGCTATTGATGCCATCCGCGAAAAATATGCCGCTGAGTTTTACCCGTTTGAAGTGCGTGAAAGTGGCGGTGGCTGGCAGTTTTTGACCAAGGGCAGCTACCACAAAACCGTGGCCGTGCTCAATGGCGACAAGTTTTTGAAACGCCTGAGCACCGCTGCGCTGGAAACCCTGGCCATCATTGCTTACAAGCAGCCCATCACCAAAGGCGAAATAGAAAGCATACGGGGCGTAAACAGCGACTATGCCGTGCAGAAACTGCTGGAAAAAGAGCTGATCATGATTACGGGGCGCAAAGAAGACTCGCCCGGCCACCCGCTGGTGTATGCCACCAGCCGCACGTTCATGGATTATTTTGGCATCAATGGAGCCGATGAACTGCCCAAGCTAAGCGATATCATCCCCACCGACCTGGTGCAGCCCACCACCGTAACGGAGGCCCACCTGGTAGACAGCGACGCCGGCGATGCAACCGACCCCGAAGAGCCCATGCTGGCCGTAAATGCCGAAGGCCAAATGGAAGAGCTGCTGCCCACCGAAGAGGCCGCAGCAGCCGAAGAAGCCGAAGTGCAGGCGCCAGCAGCCGATGCGCCAACGGATGAGGCCGACCCGACAACGGATAAGCCAGCTGCCGAAGCCACCGACAACGCCGAAGACGAGGCCGGCAACGACCAGCAAAACAATCCCGACAACGACCAACCACAGCCAGACGAAACCGCCTAAAAAGGCCGCCTGACCGCAGACCACCAGCTACTGCCAGGCCTACCTACCATCCCATGGAACAGCATTTGAGCGACGAACGCCTATTGGCCATTGCGGCCGAATATGGCACGCCGGTGTACGTATACAATGCCGACAAAATAAGCCAGCAATACCAGCGCCTGCAAACTGCTTTTGCCGGCCAGTCCGTTCGATTTTTTTATGCCTGTAAGGCCCTCACCAACCCGCATGTACTGCAGCATGTACTGCAGTTGGGGGCCGGTATCGACTGTAGCTCCATCAACGAAGTAAAGATGGCCCTGTATGCCGGCGCCAGTCCGCGGCAGGTGTTGTACACGTCCAATGGCATTCATTTTTCCGAAATACAGGAAGCCGTATCGCTGGGCGTGCACATCAATATCGACAGCCTGAGCAACCTGCGCAAGTTTGGGCAGCAATACGGCCATACCTACCCGGTAGGCATCAGGCTGCGGCCCAATATCATGGCGGGCGGCAACCTGAAAATTTCGACCGGCCACGATAAAAGCAAATTCGGCATCCCGGTGGATCAATTGCCCGAGATCTTGCAATTGGTGGATGAACTGCAGCTGCACATCAACTGCCTGCACATACACACCGGCAGCGAAATAAAAGATGTGGAAGTATTTGTAAAGGGCATCGAAGTGTTGTTCGATATCATTCCGCACTTCAAAGAGCTGGACCATATCGACCTGGGCGGTGGTTTTAAAGTAGCGTACCGCAAGGGTGAAGCCGTCACCGACATCGAAGCCCTGGCCCAGGCCGTGGGAGCAGCATTTGCCAGCCACCCCAACCCCAATGGCCGCCAGCTGGAAGTGTGGTTTGAGCCGGGCAAATACTTTGTAAGCGAGTGCGGCTACCTGCTGGCCACGGTGAATGTGCTGAAGGAAACCAGCAATGTGAAGTTTGCCGGCATCGATACGGGGTTCAATCACCTCATCCGGCCCATGTTTTACGACAGTTACCACTACATACGCAACCTGAGCCACCCGCAAGGCGCCCCGCAGCACTACGCGGTGGTGGGCAATATTTGCGAAACCGACACTTTTGCCTGGGATCGGTCATTGGCCGAAATACGCGAAGGCGATGTGCTCTGCTTCTTCAATGCCGGTGCCTATGGCTTCGAAATGAGCAGCCACTTCAACAGCCGCTT
>CANHEC010000228.1 GCA_947459455.1 Chitinophagaceae bacterium | reverse complement strand
TGGCCAGCGGCTCGGCTGCTTCGCGTTGGGCCCGGCGATAGCTCTCGGTGGCTTCGCGGTCTTCTTTGCGCTGGCGCACTACTTCAAACATGGCCAGCTGGTCGGTTTGCAGCCAGCCTTCCTGTCCAGTGGGGTTGGTTTTTTTGTTGGGATTGGTACCACGTACAAAATTGCTGAGCTGGCGCAGCACACCGGTGCGCAGGTGCAGGCTGTACACCTGCTGGCTGCGTATAAAACTGATTTCCTGATCGCCGGCCAAAAACTGCGGCGCCGATTCGGCTTCTAGCGTGTAGGTGAGCTGCTGGGTGGCCTGACTGCGCAGGTCGTGCAGGTATAGCTCGCCACCGGCGCTGTACAGCAGTTGGGTGCGGCTGCTATTGTACACATAGCTGCCCTGGCGGCTGGCCGCCTGCCACTGGGGCGCCAGGCTGATGCTTTTGGTAGCCAGCTGCCATTGGTACACACTATCGGCTGCTTTACCATCGGGGTTCCAGTCGAAGTAAAGCGTTTTGCTATCGGGGCTCCAGGCCGGGCTGCCGGGTTGGCTGCCCATCCATTTGGGGTCGGCCATTATTTTTTCTACACTCAGGGGTGCCAGCTGGGCCAGCATACTGGCGGGCCAAAGCAGGCAGCAGGCAACAACGAATTGCTTCATATCGGCATTTGAATTTTGTGCAAAAGGGAGCGAAGCCCCGCAATAGGACGACGAAGAAAGCGAAAACAGGCCAGCCGCTGCCGGACCAGCCGGCGAGTCAGTCGGTTTCTTTTTTTGGCAAAACCTCAACAGCCATCCTTTACACAAACCGTGGCTGAGGGCGGCGTACCCGTACTTTTGCGGCCGAAACAACCAGTCAAAGTTGTTTTGCTCTGTAGTATGGACTTTGTAGGCGAACACTTGCTGCCCGGCCAGATCGGCCATTTGCTTGTCATTCTTTCGTTGGTATCGTCGGCGGTGGCTACCGTGGCGTTTTACCGTAGTTTCAAAACCACCGATCTGCTGCAGCAGCAAAGCTGGAAGCGCATTGCCCGTGTGGCATTTGCCATTGAAACGGTGGCGGTGGTAGGGGTGTTTGTTACCCTGTACTATATCATCAGCCAGCACCTGTTCGAATACAAATATGCGTGGCAGCATAGCAGCCGTAGCCTGCAGGTAGAGTACCTGCTCAGCTGCTTTTGGGAAGGGCAGGAGGGCAGCTTCATGCTGTGGAGCTTTTGGCACTGTGTGCTGGGCTGGGTGCTGATAGCCCGTGCCGGACGCTGGGAGGGCCCTACCATGACGGTGGTGAGCTTCGCTCAGTTTACGCTGGCCACCATGATCCTTGGTATTTACTTTTTTGGCCACAAAGTGGGCAGCAGCCCCTTTGCGCTGCTGCGCAATGAAATGGAAGCGCCCATTTTCAGCCAGCCCAACTATCTCGACTTTATAAAAGATGGCAATGGCCTGAATGCCCTGCTGCAGAACTACTGGATGGTGATCCACCCGCCGGTATTGTTCCTCGGTTTTGCCAGCACCATTGTGCCGTTTGCTTATGCCATTGGCGGGCTGCTGACCAAAGATCACAAAGGCTGGGCGGCGCCGGCGCTGCCATGGGCCAGCTTTAGCGCTGCTGCCCTGGGGCTGGGTATTATGATGGGTGCTGCATGGGCCTACGAAAGCCTCACATTTGGCGGCTACTGGGCCTGGGACCCCGTAGAAAATGCCAGCCTGGTGCCATGGCTGGTGCTCATTGCGGGCCTGCATACCAACCTTATTTATAAAAACAGTGGCTACTCGCTTCGCAGCACCTACCTGTTTTACATCCTCAGCTTTGCATTGGTACTGTACAGCACCTTCCTTACCCGCAGCGGTGTGTTGGGCGATACTTCGGTACACGCCTTCACCGATCTGGGTATGAACACGCAGCTGCTGCTGTTTTTGCTGGTATTCGTATTGCCCTCGCTGGCGCTGTTTTTTGTGCAGTACAAAAGCATCCCTACTATTCAAAAAGAAGAGAATGTGTACAGCCGCGAATTCTGGATGTTTATCGGGTCGCTCATTTTCTTTTTCGCGGCAGCGGTTATCATCAGCAAAACTTCGGTGCCGGTATTCAATAAAATATTTGGCACCAAAATAGCCCCGCCCGAAGACGTAGAGTACAGACACAACAGCATACAGGTGTGGATTGCGGTGATTGTAGGCATACTGACCGCTGTAACGCAATACATGAAGTACAAAGACACGCCCAAGGCACAACTGTACAAAAAGCTGCTGGTGCCCACGCTGGTATCATTGGGCCTGGCCATTTTGTACAGCACACTGGTAGGCGTAGCGTACGATAAAAAAGGCGGCGGTTTTTGGCTGGCCATTCACATTGCCACTTTTGCAGCCATTTACTCGGTGGTGGCCAATGCCGGCTACATCTGGAGTGGCCTGAAAGGAAAGTTGCGGCTGGCCGGCCCCTCGGTAGCCCACGTAGGTTTTGGCTTGGCACTGGTGGGTATCCTCATTTCGGCCGGCAACAAGAAAGTACTGAGCTACAACACCACTGGTATTTCGCCGCTGAAGGCAACCGATAAGGAAAACAGCTACGAAAACAGTACCCTGATAAAAGGGGTGGCCACCGACATGGGGCAGTACATGGTGACCTATACCAAAGACACGGTGAACCCTCGTGATCGTAAGCGCTACTTTGAGCTCAATTTCACCAAAAAGGATAGCAGCGAAAGCTTTAGCCTGTACCCCGATGTGATAGAAAACAACAAGGGACAGGAAGGCCTGACGCCGAACCCCGATGCCCGTCACTACTGGCACAAAGACATTTTTGTGTACCTCACTTTTCTGAGTGATCCGAAGGTGAAAGAAAAGGACACTACCAGCTTCCGCGATGTGACCGTGGCCATTGGCGACACCAGCTTTTACAGCAATGGTATGTGGACGGTAACCGGGCTGGAACTGAACCCCAAAGACAGCCGCTTTGCCAGCTATGCCGGCGATACGGTGGTGGCGGCTAATGTGTCGGTCATCGCCAAGGATGGTCGCTTGTACAGTGCTAAGCCTGCATTTCTGATCAAAAACAACCAGCTGAGCCCGCTGCCCGACACGGTGATGAGCCAAAGCCTGGTGCTGCTGCTGCGCAAGCCCGGCGACCTGGAACGCCGCGAGGTAGATATGGCCATCAAAGAAAGTTCGGCCATCCTCGACTTTGTGACGCTGAAGGCCTATGAGTTTCCGGCTATCAATGTGTTGTGGGCCGGCATTATCCTCATGGTGATCGGGTTTGTAATGAGCATTGTGCAGCGGGTAAAGCTGCTGCGGCGCCAGGCTGCCAACGCTTAAAAAAAGCGACCAGCCAGGGCAGCAAATCATAAACATGGCCGGTCTTACGTTGTAAGCCAATAACTTTAAGCCATGCGTAGCTGGGTATTGTTGGTAGGGGCCTTGTGTGCAAGCACTGCGCTGGCAGCGCAGGAGCAGCGCCCGCCCGTACAGCATCCTGAGTACGGACCCAACGATACCATTGTAGTGTACGCCACGGTGATGCCCGATGGTACGCTGGTACCCACGTCGGCCTTGCCGGTAGTGGAAATAGTGGGCAAATGGCCCCGTCAGTTGGCCCGGCAGCAGCGCAAGATGACTCGCCTGCGCAACGCTGTATACGTCACGTATCCCTATGCCCGCGAAGCCAGTCGTGTCATTATTTACATCAATAAGCGGCTGGCCGGTATGACCAACGAAAAGGCACGCCGCGAATTCATTAAGTCGCAGGAGAAAGAGCTGAAAGAAGCCTTTGGTGATAAAATAACACAGCTAAGTGTGTACCAGGGCAAAGTGCTGATGAAGCTGATCAACCGCGAGACTGGCGTAAACGTGTACGATATTTTGAAAGAGTACAAGGGCGGCGTGAATGCCCGGCTATGGCAAACAATTGCGTTTGTATTTGGCAGCAACCTGAAGCAGCCCTACGACGCCAAAGGCGAGGATGCTGAAATGGAAGGCTACGTAAAAGAAGTAGAAGCGCTGTATGGCCGCTGAGGCAGTGAATTGGGTTTGAAAGCGATTAGCCTGGGTTCTTTTTGAAAGGTTCGGCTTGTTGAAGGCCCTCCGTGCCAGCCGCTGTGCTAAACAAGTGCCAACAGACGGCATTCTTCGCTGCTTATCTTCGCTATTGGTATGAAACTCGATATTTTGGCGATTGCGGCTCACCCCGATGATGTGGAGCTGAGCTGTGCCGGCACCCTGATGATGGAAAAGGCCCGCGGTAAGCGGGTAGGTATAGCCGACCTGACACGCGGCGAACTGGGGACCCGCGGCACCCCCGACACCCGGGCACAGGAAGCTGCCGATGCCCTGGCGGTAATGGGGCTGGATGTGCGGGTGAACCTCGAACTGCCCGACGGTTTTTTCGAAAACACCCGTGTTTATCAACTCGAGGTCATCAAGGCCATCCGGCGATTTCAGCCATCGATAGTGCTGACTAATGCACCGGCCGACCGCCACCCCGACCACGGCCGGGCCGCACAGCTGGTAAAAGATGCGGCGTGGCTAAGTGGCCTGCGCAAAATAGAAACTGAGTGGGAGGGGCAGCCACAAGCGGCCTGGCGACCCACTTATGTGTTCCATTTTATCCAAGACCGTTGGCTGGAGCCCGACTTTGTGTTCGATATCAGCCCGGTGATGGAGCAAAAGCTGGCAGCTATCCGGGCATTTAAAACACAATTTGATACCCAGCCCGATGATGAGCCACAAACCTATATCAGTACCCCTGGCTTCTTGCAAAGCATTATCGACAGGGCCCGCATGACCGGCAAACTGATCGGCGTTTCGTATGCCGAGGGTTTTATATCTGAAAAGAGGCTGGGTGTTGGGAATTTCGACGCATTTATCCAACATGTAACATAATGGCCGCTGCTTCAAGGTTACCTTTACAGCATTCAACAAGAAATGGGTGATTAATCGTTTGCCCCTTTCTT
>CANHEC010000227.1 GCA_947459455.1 Chitinophagaceae bacterium | reverse complement strand
GGAAGGAAATCACCAATCGCTTCGATTTTAAGGGGAGCCACGTGGTGATGGAGTTGGACAAAAAAACCTTTGTACTGAACCTGGAGGCCGACAGCGACATGAAAATGGAACAGATCATCGACGTGCTCATCAGCCGCTCCATCAAACAGGGGCTCGATGGACAAGCCTTTGACCTGACCAAAGAAGGCTACCAGAGTGGCAAGGTGTGGAAGAAAGAAGTACCGGTGCGCAACGGCCTGAAGCAGGACGACGCCAAGAAGATTGTGAAAATGATCAAGGACAGCGGTTTGAAGGTGCAGGCGGCCATCATGGACGATATCATCCGGGTGACGGCCAAAAAGATCGATGACCTGCAGGAGGTAATAGCCAAGTGCCGCACCGGCAATTTTGGCATCCCGCTGCAGTATGTAAACATGAAAAGCTAAGCCGCCAAATTAGGTTTGGCCGTACTGAAGGCTTTCCCTACTTTTGCCGACCAAATTTTTGATACATGCCCGGTCGCTGTCGGGCTACAAACAGAAAAAGTATGAAACAGGACATCCATCCCAAGAGCTACCGCCTGGTTGTGTTCAAGGATATGAGCAATGGCACTTCCTTTCTGAGCCGCTCTACCGCCCACAGCAAAGAAACCATCACCTGGGAAGACGGTAATGAATACCCGCTGATCAAGCTGGAAATTTCGAGCACCAGCCACCCTTTCTACACTGGTAAGAACATGCTGGTAGATACCGCTGGTCGTATCGACAAGTTTCGCAAGAAATACGCCAAGAAGTAATTTTCAAGGCATTGGCCATATTGAAAAGCCCCGGTTCCGGGGCTTTTTTTATGCCCGCATCGGGCCGGTTGGCGGCAAGCGGTGCAGCGCCTATCTTCATGCCCAAACTGCTGATGCCCAACATGATTTTGCTGTACGATACGCCGGCCAGCCGGCAAAAAATGGAGCCGCTGAGCTGGCTGCGTCCGCTGGGGCACTTATGGTGGGGCACCCGTACGCTGCAGCAGTGCTGGCAAGGCATTAGCAACAAGCCGGTAAGCTGCGTAAGCGCCGGCCTGCTGAATGAAGCTGGTACCGGGCCTTTAGCAGACAATGATACATATTGGTGTATCGATGCCTGCCTGCCCCCCACACCATTGGCCTGGCAGTACATTGCACAGCTGGTACCGGGCCAGGCACTACTGCAGGCCAACCGCGTATTGGCCGTTTGCACCCGTCAGCCAATAGCGTATGGTCATTTACCCATGTACGATAGCGCAGTGCAAGCGTCGGCAGACCTCAGCGTGTTTCACCATCCCATCAATTTGGTGCAGCAGCAGGCCCAGGCATTGCGGCAGCAGTTCGATCTGTTTTACCAACCGCAGCTACCGCCTGCCGGATGGGGCAATACCCTGCTGGGAAAAAACGTGTACGTGGGCGCTGGCGCCGATGTAAAGGCCTGCATGCTGAATACCAGCGAAGGGCCCATTGTGATAGAAGCCGGCGCACTGGTAATGGAGGGTTGCCTCATACGCGGGCCCGTGTATATTGGGGCAAATGCGGTGGTAAAAATGGGCAGCCAGCTGTACGGCGGCACCTCGGTAGGACCACGCTGCACCGTAGGTGGCGAGGTGAAAAACAGTGTATTGATGGAAGGCAGTAATAAGGCCCATCATGGCTACCTGGGCGATAGCTACATTGGCGCCTGGTGCAATTTAGGCGCCGGCACCAGCAACAGCAATGTGAAGAATAATGCAGGCAACGTGACGCTGTGGCAGGGGGGGAGCGATGAGGGCTACGCAGCGGGCATCAAAGCCGGCACCATCATGGGCGATCATAGCCGAACGGCCATTAACACCAGCTTGAATACCGGCACGGTGGTCGGTATTTGCTGCAGCATACACCAGCCTGGCCTGAGCAGTAAATACGTTCCATCTTTTTCGTGGGGGCCCGGGCATACCTACGATGCAGCCAAAGCGGTAGCCGATGCCGCTGCCTGGAAATTGCTGAAGAACCAGCAACTTTCTGACGAGGAGAAGCAATTAATTCTCAATGCGTTCAATCATAACGCTGCTTGATAAATATCAGCCTTTGCGTACGGTAAACACATGTATTTTCAACCCTGAAAATTCAATCCAATAAATCAGATAATATGTCCATGAGAAAGTTCATTGCGGCCGCTAACTGGAAAATGAATTGCACCAAAGAGCAGGCCAAAACACTGGTTGAAGACCTTTTAGCGATTTCGCATACGCTCGATAAGCGCCACCTGGTTGTTTTAGGTGTTCCGTTTCCTTACCTCATTATGGTAAAAGACCTGGTGGGACAGAACAACGAATTCTTTTCGGTAGCTGCGCAAAACCTGCACCATAAGGCCAATGGCGCTTACACCGGTGAAATATCGGCTCCGATGCTGGCCTCTATAGGCGTCGAGTATGTCATTATTGGCCATAGTGAACGCCGTGAGCAATTTGGCGAAGATGGCGCCTTGCTGAAACAGAAAGTGGACATCGCCCTGGAATATGGCCTGAAGCCCATCTTTTGCTGCGGCGAGCCATTGGAAGTACGCGAAGCCGGAAACGAGCAAGCGTATGTACGCCAGCAATTGGAAGAAAGCCTTTTTCACCTGAGTGCTGAGCAGATGAAGCAGGTAGTCATTGCCTATGAGCCTATTTGGGCCATTGGTACGGGCAAAACCGCCACCGTGCAGCAAGCGCAGGATATGCATTTTCACCTGCGGGCCATGCTCATCAAGCAGTACGATGAAAATGTAGCCAATACCGTGTCAATCCTGTATGGTGGCAGTGTGAAGGCTGACAATGCTGAATCGCTGTTCAACTGCCCATCGGTAGACGGCGGCCTGGTAGGCGGCGCCAGCCTCATAGCAGCCGACTTCGAAAAAATAATAGAAGGCCTGAAGCGCTGACCATGAAGCGACATTTGGCTATACAACCGCTTAGCCGCCAGCACCACACCGCATTGCTGGCGGTTTTGCTTTTGAAAAAAGGAATCGACCGGCAGGCCGATCCTACTGTAATGCGTAGTTTTTTGCTGCAGGTATGGAATCAGGAACTGCAGCCCCACCTCGCTGCCGAAGAGCAATTTTTGCTGCCCCTGATTCAGCCCGTCTTGCCCACCATTGTATGCGACATCCTGGTGCAGCATGCACAACTATGGTCATTATATCAAGCCGTTCTGGCAAACGCTTCTGCCGAGAGCCTTCAAGCGTTCGTGCAGTTGCTGGAATCACATATTCGGCAAGAAGAGCGTCAGTATTTTCCAGCCATCGAAGCCAGCCTTGACGAAACAGCCCTGGCGCAACTGGCCAGCCAACTGCCCGAAGAAAAGGAGGCCACCTGCTTACAGTTCGCTCCCCGGTTTTGGGAGTAATCTTCTGCTGTAGAGGCGGCACCGTTGGCCATAATTACAGATATTGCTGTTATGGCCCGCTTACTTGTTTTATTTGCCCACCCTGCGCTGGAAAAATCGAGGGTACACAAGGCGCTGCTGCAGCACCTGCCTGCCGTTCGTGGCGTCACGTTCAACGATTTGTATGAGCAGTACCCCGATCTGGATATCGATATTGAACGCGAACAACAGCTGCTACTCCGCCACGATACCATCATTTTGCAGCATCCATTTTACTGGTATAGCTCGCCGGCCATCCTTAAGCAATGGATGGATTTGGTACTGGAGCACGGATGGGCCTACGGCCGCGAAGGGCGCATGCTGCATGGCAAGCGTATGCTGAACGTAATAAGTGCCGGCGGGTCGGCCGAGGCCTATTCTCCGCAGGGTCGCAATCGCTATCCCATCCTCGAACTGTTGCGGCCATTCGAACTCACAGCCCGCTTGTGCGGTATGGACTACCTGCCCCCGTTCGTTATTCACGGTACCCATCGCATCAGCAATGATGAGTTGGAACGTGAAGCTCATCGCTACCGTGCCGCCCTCAATTTGCTGGCCGGTCACGATGGCGATGCCGGCAGCCTGCCACTACAGGGCTACCTCAACGATCTCATTATTGACTAACCTCAGCATTTACGCATGGATAAGAGTAGCTTTTTGTTTCAGGCCATGATATACCTGGCGGCAGCAGTGGCCATGGTGCCGGTAGCGAAAAAACTAGGCCTTGGCAGTGTGCTGGGCTACCTGATAGCCGGTGTGCTCATTGGTCCGGCCGTACTGGGCTTTATTGGCGAAGAAGGAGAGGACGTGATGCATTTTGCCGAGTTTGGCGTGGTCATTATGCTATTTGTGGTGGGGCTGGAACTGGAGCCGGCCCTGCTTTGGCGACTTCGCAAACCCATCGTAGGACTGGGGGGGCTGCAAGTGCTGGCCAGTGCTCTTTTGCTGGCTGCCGGTGCTATGGCGCTGGGGCTACCCTGGAATGCTTCGCTGGCGTTGGGCATGACGCTGGCCATGTCGAGCACCGCTATCGTACTGCAAACCTTTCAGGAAAAAGGATGGATGAAAACGACCGCCGGCGAAAGCGCTTTTGCTGTGCTTTTGTTTCAGGATATCGCTGTTATTCCGATGCTGGCCCTATTTCCGCTGTTGGCCACTGGTAGCGATACTGCCGCCACTGCCGGCCACGATCATTCGCCCATCGGCAGCTTGCCCGGCTGGGCCCAAACACTGGCGGTATTGGCCGCAGTAGCCGGCATTGTACTGGCCGGCCGCTACCTGATAAAACCACTGCTGCGCATGGTAGCCCGTACCCGCCTCCGAGAGCTGTTTACTGCTACCTCGCTGCTGCTGGTAGTAGGCATTGCCGAATTGATGGAACTGGTAGGCCTCAGTCCGGCCCTTGGTACCTTTTTAGCCGGTGTGGTGCTGGCCAATAGTGAGTACCGGCACGAGTTGGAAAGCGATATTGATCCGTTTAAAGGCCTGCTGCTTGGCTTGTTTTTTATGGCGGTCGGCGCCTCCATCGACTTTGGATTGATACTGGAAAAGCCATGGCTGATACTGGGGCTGGTTGTGGCCGTCATGACCATCAAG
>CANHEC010000226.1 GCA_947459455.1 Chitinophagaceae bacterium | reverse complement strand
GCGCTTTTGCTCCTGTAAATGGCCCTGTTGCGCTTCAATATTCAGGTAGGCCATTTGCTTGTAGCCGCAATACACGCTCAGCGATCCGTCGTTGGTCACACTCGCATTGTTTTGCAGCAATATGTTGAATCCTCTTGCTTTCAAAAAGTCGAAAATCCGACGATCAGTGGTGTAGAAAAAATCATCGATGTCTTCGGTTTCATTCACAAAGACCTCTGCTGCATCGTTGGCGTATTCACCGCCCGGCAGGTAGCTTTTGATGTGCAGTCCACCGCCATCGCTATTGTTGTGCAGCGCCACTACCAGCTTATTGCCATCTACATATCTGCTGATGAATTGGCGAGCCACCCGCTGGGCAGCTGCAAAGCCCGGCTTGCTGTAGGCACCATTTGCCTGCAGGGTTTTCTTCAGGCCCTCGGGGGTATAAATGCGGTTGGGATCGAACCTGAACTGCTGTTTGCCCAACTGGTAGCTGACATAGCGCTGTGGCTGCAGGCTATCGGGGCTGTGCCGCCAGCTCACCAGGCAGCCTTTTCCGATGCTGTCTATCAGTGCCCGGGTGGCCGCTACCGAGGTGGTCTCATTTTCGTGAACGTGCACCCAGCTGATGCCCGGCGTGGATTGGGCGCAAAATTGAAGCCATTGAATGCGGGCACTGCCCAGCTTGGCCGAGTGGGGCTGCGCTTGCAGACCGGTGGCCGCACAGGCCAATAAAATTCCGACAGCAGATAACAGACGTTTCATGAAAACCTGGAGTTGTGGGGCAAAATACCATTTTTATCAAGCCAAGCGGTGGCTGCGAGAGAGGCCCATGCGCTTTTGGCCGAAGCCCTTACTTTTGCGGCACTATGACTATTGAGCAAATCAAGGATATGAGGGACCGTGTGAGTGTCCTGAGGAGGTTTCTTTGACGTCGAGAACCGACGTGCTAAGATTGATAATGACAAACAGCTGAGCCTTTCGCCGGGTTTCTGGGACGATAACAAACGTGCCACCGGCATTATGAAGGAGATCAAAAACAACGAATACTGGGTTGCCTTGTACAACCGGGTGGAGACGGCTGTGGAAGATTTTGCGGTGCTTTTCGAGTTTTGGAAGGAAGGCGAAGAAAGCGAAGACAATGTTCGCCTGTCCTTCGATGCTGCTACCAATGCTATAGAAGAGGCCGAGTTTAAGAGTACCCTGAACACGCCGGAGGACGAGCTACCTGCAGTGCTGCAAATAAACAGCGGCGCTGGCGGTACCGAAAGCCAGGACTGGGCGCAGATGCTGGCTCGTATGTACAAGATGTACGGCGAGAAGCAAGGCTGGACCGTGACCGAGCTGGACTGGACTGATGGCGATGGCGCAGGTATCAAAACGGCTACTTTTCAATTCGATGGCCCTTTTGCCTACGGCTTTTTAAAAGCTGAAAATGGCGTCCACCGGTTGGTGCGCATTTCGCCCTTCGATAGCAATGCCCGCAGGCACACCTCGTTTGCCAGTGTGTATGTATACCCGTTGGTGGATGATACCATTGAAATTGACTTGAAGGACAGCGATGTGAAAATGGAAACCAGCCGAAGTGGGGGTGCCGGTGGTCAGAACGTAAACAAGGTAGAAACCAAAGTACAGCTGACCCACATTGCGACCGGCCTGGTGGTAATTTGCCAAACAGAGCGTACCCAGTTGGGCAACCGCGAAAAGGCGATGCAAATGCTGAAGAGCCGCCTGTACGAAATGGAACTGCAGAAGCGCAACGAGCTGAAGGATGCTGCCAACGCGAAAAAGAAAAAGATCGAATGGGGCAGCCAGATTCGTAGCTACGTGTTCCATCCGTACAAGATGATCAAAGACCACCGGACCGACTATGAAGTGGGCAATATTGGCCCGGTGATGGATGGCGAACTGGACGGTTTTATAAAGGCCTACCTGATGAGTGAAAAAGAGGACCAGGTGAGTGGCGGGTAACAAAAATTACCCTGGGCCAGGCTGCCTGTTTGTTACTTCAACATTGTTTTACCAAACGATAAAATACATCAACCATGAGTTTTGGTACGTTTTCCTATCCGTTGCCGGCCAATGAGCCCGTGCAGCAGTATGCGCCCGGTAGCAAAGAGCGGGAAGCACAGCTGAAGGTGCTGGCCGAGCTGAAAAAGAAAGAGCTCGATATTCCGCAATACATTGGTGGCCGGGCCGCACGCAGTGGCGATCGGCACGCTATTCATCCGCCGCATGAGCGGCAGCATGTGCTGGGCTACTACCATGCCGGTAATCGCCAGCATGTGCAGCAGGCTATTGATGCTGCTCTAAAGGCAAAGGCAAGCTGGGAAAACATGCCTTGGGAAGAACGGGCAGCCATTTTTTTGAAGGCTGCTGATCTTATTGCTACCAAGTATCGGTACCACATGAATGGCACCACCATGCTGGGGCAGAGCAAGAATGTATACCAGGCCGAAATCGACAGCGCTTGCGAAATCATCGATTTCCTGCGTTTCAATGTGCATTTTCTGAGTGAGATATACAAGCAGCAGCCCATCAGTGGTCCGGGTATGCACAACCGCATGGAATGGCGGGCATTGGAAGGATTTGTGTTGGCGGTCACACCGTTCAACTTTACCGCAATTGGTGGCAATTTGCCTACCAGTGCAGCCATGTGCGGCAATGTGGTGGTATGGAAGCCGGCCAACACGCAGATCTATTCTGCCCAAATGTTCATGAAAATTTTGATAGAGGCCGGCCTGCCCGACGGTGTCATCAACCTGGTATATGTTGATGGCCCGACAATCGGCGATGTGTGCTTCAATCACCGCGATTTTGCGGGTGTTCATTTCACCGGTTCAACTGGCGTGTTCAATCATATGTGGGCCACCATTGGCGCCAATACACCCAAGTACAAATCGTACCCCCGTATAGTAGGCGAAACCGGCGGTAAAGATTTTGTGTTGGTACATAAGAGTGCCGATGTGGATGCAGTAGTGACGGCATTGGCCCGAGGTGCTTTTGAATACCAGGGCCAGAAATGCTCCGCTGCCAGTCGTGCTTATCTGCCCAGCAATTTGGCCGAGCGTATCAAAGCCAAACTGGTGGCCGAAGTGGAAACCATGAAAATGGGTACCGTGGAAGACTTTGGCAATTTTGTGAATGCGGTGATTGATGAGAAAAGCTTTGATAAACTGAAAAAGTATATCGACAGTGCCCGCCGCGATCGCAAGGCAAAAATTTTGGTAGGTGGCAACTGCAGCAAGAAGGATGGGTTCTTTATTGAGCCAACGGTGATAGAAGTACGCGGCCCGAAGTATGTGACCATGTGCGAAGAACTGTTTGGTCCGGTACTCACTATTTATACCTACAAGGCCGATGAGTTTGAAAAGGCCATGGATTTGGTGGACAGCACTTCACCTTATGCGCTTACCGGCTCAATCATCGCTCAGGATCGGGCAGCCGTTGACGCTGCTACAAAGCGCCTGCGTCACGCCGCCGGCAATTTCTACATCAATGATAAGCCGACGGGTGCGGTAGTAGGCCAGCAGCCATTTGGCGGCGCCAGAGCCAGCGGTACTAATGATAAGGCAGGTAGCATGCTCAATCTTTATCGCTGGTTGAGTGCCCGTACCATCAAGGAAACCTACAATCCGCCAACGGATTACCGATATCC
The DNA here is from genome assembly GCA_947459455.1 of Chitinophagaceae bacterium. Lineage (GTDB taxonomy): Bacteria > Bacteroidota > Bacteroidia > Chitinophagales > Chitinophagaceae > Phnomibacter. Next base: position 1,342 of record CANHEC010000226.1, on the reverse strand, counting down.
TTTCCTGCAGTCCTGAGCTATTTGAAAGGACTCAAAAACAAAAGCCGGAGCTAATCATGATCAGCTCCGGCTTTTTTATGCGTTCAAAAGTAGTATCACTCACCAGGTCTTTTCGCCCTTCTTCATTTTTTCAAGCGTGGTAGTATAGTCGTCTATATTATCATCGTTATTCGCTTTTGCAATGGCTACTGTTTTTTCTTGTGCCTCGATGGCCTCCTGCTTTTTACCAGCTTTGTACAACAAATTGGCGTAGGTGTCGTGGTAGGCTGCATTAGTGGCCGTTAGCGATTGTTTGCTCCAGCCAATGGCCTGTTCTATGCAGGCAGCATCGTCGCAGTTTTGGAAAATAGCCCACGCCAGGCTGTTGAGGTCGTCCGGCGATTGTTGTGAACCGTAGGTTTGCATATGTGCCACGGCTGCTTTGGCAAACTCTTCCCAGTTACCTTCTTGCTGCAATGAAAATATTCTGGAAAAGGAGACAATCTCTTTGCCAAGGTCTTTGTATTTGCTGGCCAGCGAGTCGCTCAGTTTCGTCCAGTCAACGGGTTGTTTTGCCCCATACATGATTGGCAGAACATCTTCCTGCATAATGACTGAACGCAAACTTTTGCGGGCATAGCCGGCCCCCATCACTTTGTCAAATGCAGCAGGGTTGGCCAGCATCTCCTGAAAAGCCCGATCGGTACTGCTGTTTACAAACCGGCTCAGGAATCGGATATTGTTATCGGTCAGGAGAGGCTGCTGGGTTTTGGCCCAGGCGTTGGTGAATTCGCCCATTTTCATGTTGTCATAGGCTTCTGCGCTGGCGGAGGTTAGTCTGCGCAAAAAGGCGGAGTCTTTCTTGCCGGCATTGTACTGTTTTAGCAAGCTGTAGTATTGCGTTTCCGGCGACAGCGCATTTTTGGCTTTGGCAATGAATGCGCTAGCATCGGAGGCGCCTACCGCCCGATGTACCAGTTCGCCATCAGGCGAAAAAAACAAGTAGGTAGGGAACACCCGAACCGAGTAGTTCACCATGATATCGTGTGCGTCCTGGTACCACCGGCGAACTTCCTCGTCGTCTTTCTTTGTTGTATCCAGTTGCACCTTTACGTTTATGAAATTGGCATTGAAAAAGCTGCCAACCTGCGGCTGCGGGAAAATGGATTTTGCCATCATTTTGCAGGGACCACACCAGGTGGTGTAGGCATCCATGAAGATGTACTTTTTCTCTTTTTTGGCCTTTTCACGAATCGCTTTCCAGGTGAGCCCATTTTCAAATTGAATACCCGTAGCGGCCGGTTGCGCCTTGGCAGAGAAATGACCCATCATCAACAGACAGGCCAATAGCGCCCCATATTTC
>CANHEC010000225.1 GCA_947459455.1 Chitinophagaceae bacterium | reverse complement strand
TTGCTGGAGTTGTACCTGGGCTGAGGCGTGTTTGAATCTGGAATAATGAACATGCTGTGGTGGATAACTGGCGAATTGCGTGACCATTGGCGTAACAATTCCTTAACACATGAGTCTTAGCTTCAGGCCATGGTTGCTTACAAGGTATACCACCTCCTGAGCCCGGCATTCGAAATGCCCATAGAGGTGAAGCTAAATGCAGAAGACAGCTACTTGCGCATTGCCGAACCTTTTTTCGAAGTGGTGCATTTTCGAACGCCCTTGTTTCAGCCGCATGTGCTTACCGTATCCAATGTGTATGGCGTACCTGTGTTTCATGTAGCGCAGGTGGCTGGCAAACAGCATCGGTGGGCTATACAGCACGAACAACAAACACTGATGCAGGTGCATTTTTCTGAAACGGCACCCACCCATTGGCAGGCCGCCGGCACCAGCGATGCTACCGACCTGTTTCCATTTGCGGTAGCACCGGGCGAACAGCCCAATGCGGCAGAACGCCAAATGCTGTGTGCAGCCTTTGCGGTGTGCTGCCAGCATGTGCAACTGCTGCAAGAGGCCGTGTTGGCCTGATACCAGCCACAGCAGCGGCATGCAGGCATTCCTCCTACATTTGTCGGCATGGATGTGCAAATAGCAGCGTCGTGGAAGCAACAAATGGACGAAGAGTTTCAGCGTCCGTATTTCCAACAATTGGCACTACACCTGAAAACCGAACGGGCTGCCGGCAAAACAATCTATCCGCCCGGGGGCAAAATATTTCAGGCTTTCGAACTGACCGGTTTCGACAAAGTCAAGGTTGTGATCCTTGGTCAGGATCCTTACCATGGACCAGGACAGGCCATGGGCCTCAGTTTTTCGGTGCCTCGCGGTATTACTGCGCCGCCATCGCTGGTCAATATATTCAAGGAATTGAGGTCAGACATTGGCCTTGCGATACCCGCCCACGGCGATCTGACCCACTGGGCACAGCAGGGAGTGCTGCTGCTGAACGCTGCGCTGACCGTGCGGGCCAACGAGCCCAATAGCCATGCTCAAATAGGGTGGCACGATTTTACAAATGCCGTCATCAAACGACTGAGTGAGCAGAAGCAAGGGCTGGTGTTTATGTTGTGGGGCCGCTTTGCGCAGGAAAAGCAACCCCTCATTAATGAGCTGCGCCATTGCATTCTCAAGGCAGCCCATCCCAGTCCGTTTAGTGCCGATAAAGGTTTTTTCGGCAGCCGTCATTTCAGCCGTGCCAATGAGTACCTGGTGCAGCAAGGCAAAGACCCTATAGACTGGAAACTACCCGACTAAAAAAGAAGACGCAACCATCCTATGAAGAACATATTGGCCCGCATATGGGCACTTTGGGGCCTGGTATTTTTTGTAGCTACACTGCTCGTGTTTGTATGGCCTATCACCTTCACTTTTTTGATACCGGAGCCATACGGTGTTCGCAGTTTCAAGGGTTTTGCCAAAGCTTGGATGACCATTTTTTTGTACGGCATTGGCTGCCCTATGCGGGTGTACGGCCGACAGTACTACCGCTCTAATCAGCAGTACGTCGTCACGGCCAATCACCAATCACTCATGGATGTGCCGCTGCTGACCCCGTTTTTCCCCGGACCCAACAAAACCATCGCAAAAAAGTCGATGGCTCGTATTCCGCTATTTGGCTGGATATACGCCCGTGGATCGGTACTGGTAGACCGTAGCAACGATGCCAGCCGCAAGAAGAGCTTCGACGACATGAAAAAAGTACTGCTGGAGGAAAAGCTGAACATGGCGGTGTATCCGGAAGGTACCCGTAATCGCACAGGTCAGCCGCTCAAGCCGTTTTACGACGGTGCTTTTCGCCTTGCTATCGACTGCCAAAAGGATGTATTGCCAGTGGTGATTTTGAATACAGAAAAGGCGCTGCCACCTGGTAAGGCCTTTTACCTGTGGCCCATAGCACTTGAGATGCACCTGATGCCTGCCGTTACCTGGCGTGGAAAATCGGTAGACGAACTGAAACAGGAAGTGTACCGCGAAATGTGGCAGAATGTGGTATTGCACAAAGACGGGCGCCGGCGCCAGCCGGCTGACCAGCGTTAGTTGTAGAAGAAGCGGGTCCGATTCACCTTTAGGTCACGCAGGATGCCCGACTTGGGGCTGATGGAGATATTGAAGGAGCGAAAGAGGCCAACCGGCACAATGTTGATAGACATTTGCCAGCAGTGCAGTTCCCGCGACAGGAACATGGTGAGGTTGCCTATCTTGTTAGTATTGAAATCGTAGAATACGGTACCGCCGGCCTTCCATTTGGGCGACACGTTGAAATCGCCCTGCAGATTCAGGCTACTGGAAAAACGGGTTTCAAATCCGCTGAAATCCGGTTTTCGCTGCTGCGAAAAACTGAGCGAATAGCTGATGTTAAGGCTCCATGGCACATTAAAGTCGGCAAACTCTGCAGGGTTGTTACGAACATATTCCAGTTGCCGCATTTCTTCGTCCGGTGTCAAAAATTGCGTGTTGTTCTCGTTCTTTTTGTCATCCCCTTTTTTGTCATCTTCTTTCTTTTTGCTTTGAAAAGATGTGCCAATGGAAAGACTGCCATTGGTAATGCGGCCCAGCGAAAACTTGTCGCCGCCCTGCCAAGCAAACCGGTTGATACGGCGGCCGATGCTATCGGTTTGGTAAGGATCGAGGCTGGTGCTGCCCGTGATATTTATCTTCTCGAACAGCGTGGTGCTCATGAGCACAGCAAAGGGCTGCAGTTGCAGGCTGTCGGCCAAAAAGTTGTACCCGGACTGGATCGAAAAGTTATCGATCAGCCGCACTTTTTTGGTGGCGTTGGCTGATGTATCCTGCTTATCCCGCACTTTCATTTCCAGGTTGTTTTGTACCCCAAAAGCCAGGCCGCCAAAGCGGCCCAGCGAAAACGGGCTGAACAGCGAACCCTGGTACAAACTAAATTGGTCGGTACGGCCTGCGGTATCTATTTGTACGCGGTAGTAGTCGCGGCGGGCCAGGTCGGGCTTGTAGTTGGCGCTGATGTTGGGGCGTATCACGTGCCGGATGGCCCTGATGCGGCTGTTTTTACCAAAATTGAAAGTGCCGAAAATGGCGGTTTGGGCACCAATGCCAAAACTGATTTCTCGGCTGGTAAAAAATCCTTTGGTGACAGTGGTATCCACACCGCGTTTTGCATCGTTCCAGTTTAGTAGTACCTGCTGTCCAAACCAGCGTTCGGCGTAGGTCACACTGGGCGAAATGGTGAAAGGGCCCAAGGCCGGCAGTGCAATATTGATGGGTATCTGGTGCTGGGCTCCCCATTGCATGGTATCAATTATTTCGCCAATGGTAGAGCGCCTGTAGGGGCTATCACTTTCAAAAAAGGTGAATTGGTTTTGTATTTGACCGTTGTAGCCAATGCCCAGTTTTTCGTACCACTTGGCAGCGCCTACTGCTTCCTTTTTTTGAAAGGGGTAGAGGGTGTTTACGGTCATGTTCACATTGGGCAGGCTGATGGTGTACTGGCCGGTTTGGTTATTCTGGCTGTGGTTGCCGGTTACGCTCATATTGTAGCGGCCGTCGCCCCAGGTTTTGGAGTACTGTATACTCGAGGCAATATTATTTTGAAAGTTGAGCTGCGGATTATTGGGTACAAAACGGTTGAACTTGGTGCTGCCAAAGTTGATGTTGGCGCCAAAGGTAGTACCCGGCCGAGCCTTGCTGTCCATGTTATGAAACCAGGCGAAGTTGAATGTTTTGGTGCTCACAAAGTCGGGGTCGCCTTTGAAGGCAATGCGGGTGTTTTGGTAGGTAAAACGCACCCCGCCATTGAACCGATAGCGCACCCGGTAGGTGGGGCTGAAATTGATAGAATAACCACCATAGCTATAGATGTTGGTTCGAATGGTGGCATCAAAATAATCGTTGAGCACCTTGTAGTAGCCCAAGCCTTCCAGGCCCAGTCCAAAGCTTTCGGTAGCGGTAAACTGCGGTGCTATCAGGCCGCTGTGGCGCCCCTGGCTCAGCGGATAAATGCCAAAAGGAATTCCAACCGGGAAAGGCACGCCTTCAAACTCGGGGTAAGCCAGCCCGCTGTACGCCCATTTGTTGTTCACCAGCTTCATTTTGCGGGCCCTGAAGGCAAAGTGTGGCGTATCGAGATTGCAGGTGGTGAAGCGCCCCATCGAGGCGAAAAAGGAGGTCGCATCAAACTTTTTAATGCGATCGGCAAACACAAACATTTCGCCCTGCTTGGTATAGGTGCTTTTGGTAAGGCCCCGCTGGGTTTTAAAATTGTAGAACATCGAATCACTTTCCGATGTCATATCGCCATCTACCAGTACCGGTCGATCCAGCACTTTGCCCGTAGAGTCTCGCACAAAGTAGGCTCTCGCTACGCTCGATTCATTGTCCAGTTCTATGCGGCCGGCTTTCAGGTCAAGGGTTTTGTACTTGGTGTTGGCTTTGCCGTACAGGTAAAATTTTCGCCCGGGGATATCCAGCACACCGCTGTCGGCGGCTTCGTAGTTCACCGGGGCATCCAGGCTATCGGGCGAGGCTGGCAGTTTTAGTGTATCAATCCGTGTAATGGTGCTGTCCTCGCTTTTGGCTACCACCCTTGGCTTGGCGGCAGTTGGGCGCTTACTGGTATCGGCCGCGGCAGGCGGCTTTGTTAAAGGACTGGTAATTGGGCCAGCAGGTACTACTTGTGCCACGCAGATTTGCGTTATGAACAAAAGTGGAAAAAACCACCAAAAAGGCTGGTACACCTTTGCTCTATTTTCACAATGGTTGGCTGACATAGCTGGCGCAGCGAAAGTACTGTGAAAGCGTGTCGCCCATGTGAAGATTTGTCTAAAGTGTTTAATGCTGAATTTGTTGCGAATGAAGATGACAACCTTACTGCTGGCATTGCTGCTGGCAGGCGTGCTGCCGGCACAAACTACACAGCCCCGGCCTGCCATGCGCACCGTTGTGGTAGATGCTGGTCATGGAGGACC
>CANHEC010000224.1 GCA_947459455.1 Chitinophagaceae bacterium | reverse complement strand
GTTTACATGGGCGGCCCCTACCCGTATGCTTTGGCTGGCTTCGGGTACAAAAGTAAAGCGTTCGTCAAAAAAAGCAATGCACAGGTAGGCTTTAGGCAAGGTACCGCTGGCACTGGTAATATCGGGGCTTACCAAACTGGTAAATAGGGTAGGCGCCCCGCTGAGCGAAGTGCCAATGGCGGCTGCATTGTTTTTTACCAGGCTGCTGGCTGCCCCCCCGCCCGATAACAGGCCAACCAGGCTGCTAACCACGGTGCTGCTAATGCTGCTACCCGCCGTATTGCTGGCGGTAGCGGTGTGGTAGTAGTTGGCCGATGTATGGATAAGGTCGCCGGCCATTACCTTCAGCAGCTGGCTGGGGCCTATGCGCTGGCCATTGCCATTCAGGCGCATTATCTGCTGGCTGGTATTGGCCGTCCAGCCGGCGGCTGTGGTGCGTGGCACCCTGGCGGCAGCTACGGCAGCGCCAAATAAGCCTGCCTCATCATTGGCCCGGCCTGCATCTGTTTCCATGCTGGCATTTACCACGCTGTACTGCTGTTCCTCGGTCAGTATCATGCGTACATCGGTCCTATGGTCGCTAATGAAGTAATCAACAGCACCAGTAAGACCACCGGGCATTGCCAGCGAGCCCTGCTTAACCATCTCATCGCCCCAGGTGTTTACCTGCCCCTGTGGCTGGTAGGCCCGTATTCTGCCATCGGCAAAGCCGATAAATGAAAGTGATAGCGGCCTTGGTTGGTTACCCCCTACAATTTCCTCGTACTGGTAGCCGCCCAGGTACCATACCACGCGGGTACCCTGGCCGGCATTTTCTGGCACAAACTCCCGTTTTAGCTTGGCTCCGCCAGCGTCGTACTGAATTTTTATGGTGCCTTTTCCAACAATCCTGATTTCTTCCGGCTTGTCAAGATGATTGTACCGGATACCAGCCGTGCCGGTACCCGTCAGGTCTTTCACCTGCTTATTCAGATCGGTTACCAGGTTGCCGTTGGCATCGTATACGTAGTCATCGCCAGTGGTATGTTGGCGCCAGGGGAGATTGGGAGCTCAATGGATTGGAGGAAATTGATCTATTCGTAGGAGCGAGGTTGACCTATATGCTGCAATAGTTTGTGTGAGGTGTAGCAATTGTAGCTGTTGTCGTGGTATTCGGGACCAATGTTGCCCTGGCAGGTGTTTTCATTATCGGCAAAGCATATCGACCCAACAAAGAGTCCATTGTATGCCTTAGATTACAACCTTCCATGTTTCCGGTATCGCTACCGAGTTCGTCGTCACGTGTTGCTATTTCCAACCCGTTAAGTGTCTGTAGTAGCAAACGGGAGGTTCCTAACCGGGGGCCGGCGCGGTTAGGGCCGCAGATGGGCTGGCACAAAAAAGGCTGTCTCCTATGTGGGAGACAGCCTCGAATGATATTATAAGCAGCGGGATGGCAGCCCCTCATGCACCTGCTAAGACTGAGCGGGCCACAGGGCGGGCGGGTAGGCGCCGGCATTTACCAGAGCACTGATGCTGGCTTCTACCGTGGGGGCATCTTCGGGGTAGGTCACGCCAAACCACTCGGCTTCGGTAGGCACTATTTGTATACTGCCAAGGCCCTGCTGAATGAAATGATCGGCTACAATGGGAATGAAGAACTCGGCCTTGGGCTCGGTGCCACGCTGGCGCACAAAATCGGCAAAGAGGGCCTCCGACAACTGAAACACGGCGGGAGTGAAGCACCAAAAATTCATGCTCACCGGCGAGGCGGGGTCTTCTTCAAACTCCTGGCCGTTCTCTTCGTAAAACACCTGCTCGCCCTTCCAGTAGATCTTGGTGCGTTCGGCTATGCTCACCAGTTTGCCACGGGCATCGGCCTTGCACACGCCGCGGCTCACGCTGCCATTGCGGCTCAGTGTTTTGCTGAGGGTGTAGCCAATGATGCCGAAATTATTATCGGCGCAGTCGGTGGTGCAAAACTGGTAGGCGCTTTTGAAGCCGTCTTCGCCATAAAAATCGTCGGCATTGATCACCACAAAGTTTTCCTTCACCTCGTCTTTGGCGCACAGCACGGCGTGGGCGGTGCCCCAGGGCTTGCTTCGCTCGGCGCTGACGGTGGCATCGGCCGGCACAAAGTCGGTGAGGTGCTGAAAAACATAGGCCGTTTTGATACGTCCGGCCAGCTTGGGCTCCATGATGCTTTTGAAGGTCTCTTCAAACTCTTCGCGGATGATGAATACCACTTTTTCAAAACCTGCACGGATGGCATCATAGATGGAATAATCCATGATGGTTTCTTTATTGGGCCCAAATCCTTCGATCTGTTTCATTTTGCCATACCGGCTGGCCATACCGGCCGCCAGTATCACGAGTGTCGGTTTTTGCATGTGGTTATTTTAATCTTTGCAAAGATAGTTGTTCGCTCCCCTCCATTGCTTCAGCAGCCTACCATACCACCGCAGCAGTTGCTGCACACCATACTGCCAACAGGGTGGGGGGCGCAGCCTGCGCTGCAGGTATTGCGGCTCGATCGCATGCATGCGCTGGTGAGTGGTAACAAGTGGCTGAAGCTGCAGGGCTGGTGGCCCCTGCTGCAGCAGGGCGGCTATGGCGGCATCATGACTAAAGGAGGCCCGTGGAGCAATCATGTGCACGCCAGCGCTGCTTTTTGCCGGCAGGCGGGGCTGGGTTTTACGGCCATTATAAAAGGGCAGGCTGCCGATACGGCCATGCTGCATGATGTGGAAAGCATGGGCGGCACCTTGCTCTTCAGGCATGGAAGGCAGTACAACGAAGCGGATGCTGAGGGGCAGGCGCTGGCCGCGGCGGCAAACTACCTGTGGCTGCCCATGGGGGCCGAAGGTGCTCCGGCGGTGGCAGGCGTGCAGCAATACATGAACGCCGTACCCGGCCACTACCGGCAGGTATGGTGTGCGGTGGGCAGTGGCAGTACGGCTACGGGCATTTGGCAATCGGCGTTGTCGTTTGATGAATTGGTACTGCTGATGCCGGGCATGCAGGATGCTGCGCTGGAGCAGGCCTTGCTGACGCTGCCACAGCGCTATCCGCGGGCTGCTACCGTGCGGGTGCTGCGGCTGCCGGGCGACCGTTTTGGCAAGCTGCTGCCCGGCCAAACCGAGGCCATGCTGGCAGCCTGGCAGCAGCACCAGCTGCCGCTGGATGTGGTGTACACGGGCAAGCTGTGGCTGGCGCTGCAAGCGGAGGCTTTACAAAATCGTTGGGCTTCGGCGGCATCGGTTTTGTTTATACACACCGGTGGATTGCAGGGCAACCGTTCGGTGCCGGCCCTCACGGCGCTGCAGCCTGCCCACCTATATTTGCCAACCCATGATGACGAGCCTTCGGACGACAAGGAAGTGTAGACCACTGCTGCTGGGTGCAGCCACGCTGATAGGCCTGCTGATAGCTGGCAGTGCAGCCGCCCAGGATACCCTCCCTAACTTTACGGTAGAAGACCGCGGCGGTGGTCGGGTCATCGTCAGCTGGACCAACCCGTATCCTACTATGATACAGCTGGCCGTGCAGCGGTCGTACGATAGCATCAAGCGCTTCGGCAGCATTTATTCGGCCACATCGCCCGAGCTGCCGGTCAATGGTTTTGCCGACAAGGCCGTGCCGGGTACCAAACCCTTTTACCGTATTTTTTATGTGCTGCAGGGTGGGGCCTACTACTTTACAGCCAGCAAGCGGGCCACAGTGCCGCAGCCCAAACCGGTGCAGGTAACCGTGCCCGCCAAAACCAGCGGCAAAGACAGCGTGGTAAGCTTTGTGCCGGTGAGCACCGTGCCGGTAGACATGAAGCGGGAACAACTGGACCCCAAGCTGATAGAAATACTGGCCGGGCGGGCCCCGCAGGATATGGAACTCTATCCGCCCGATAAGCAATTTTTTATCAAAGTGGCCGATAGCCTGTGGGCCACTTTCAATACTGATCAGTTTTTTGATTTTCGGGACTCGGTAGTAAAAAGCACTAAAGACACGCTGTACCAAATAGATGCAGACACGATGGTGCTGGGCATATATGTGCCGCCCTATGCGCAAAGTACCAGCGAGTACGTGTACACCGACCGCGATGGCTATGTGGTAATCAAGCTACCCGAGGCCGACAAAAAGAAGTACGAGCTGCGCTTTTTTGAAGAAGATGATACGCCGGTACTGGAGATAAAACACGTAAAGGAGCCCCTGCTCATTTTGGACAAAACGACCTTTTACCACAGTGGTTGGTTCAAGTTTGAGCTGAAGGAAAACGGCCGCGCAAAAGAGCGGAACAAGATCTTCCTGGCCAAAGACTTTAGTCCATAGCCACCAGTTCCACCTCGAACACTTCGGCAAATTTTTGCAGCAGCACCTGCTTGCATTCTTCAAAGTCGATGGGGTGGCCCAATTCTTTTTCGATGGACGTCACCTGCTTGTCCTGAATGCCGCAGGGTACGATGTGCTCAAAATAGCTGAGGTCGGTGTTTACGTTCAGCGCCCAGCCGTGCATGGTGATCCAGCGGCTGCAGCGTACGCCCATGGCGCAAATTTTGCGTTCGCGGCCTTTCACGTCGGGTTCTATCCACACGCCGGTTTCGCCGCTGCTGCGCTGCCCCTGCAGGCCGTAGTGCCCAATGGTGCGAATGATGACCTCTTCCAGCTGTCGCAGGTAGCGGCCAATGTCGGTATAAAACTTCTCGAGATCGAGGATGGGGTAGCCTACCAGCTGCTGCAGGCCATGAAAGGTGATATCGCCGCCCCGGTTGATTTTGAAATAGTCGATGCCGCGACGCTCCATTTCTTCGGCGCTGATGAGGATGTTCTCTACATGCCCGCTTTTGCCCAGCGTGTAGACGGGCGGGTGCTCCACCAGCAATAGCTGATGGCGGGTGCTGCGGTCGGCCGGTGCCCGCTCGTATTCCTGCTTTTTAATATCGGCGGTGGCCGCCAGTATTGCTTCCTGCAGCTGCCACACCGGCTGGTAGCGCTGTATGCCCAGGTCTTTCCAGCCTACGGTTT
>CANHEC010000223.1 GCA_947459455.1 Chitinophagaceae bacterium | reverse complement strand
GTAGCCCGTGTAGGCCTGGCCGGTGGGCAGCTGCTGCAGGCCCAGCAGGGTGCTAAAGGCCGCACCGGTGGTCATGCCGGTGATGGGCAGTTCGCCATTGGGCGTGCCATCGCTACCGGTACCGGTGCTGCTGTTTTCGCCGGTGGCTACCCAGCCGGCGGGCAGGGTGGCAGCAGGTGCCGGCTGCCCTACGGTACCTGCCGTAGTGCTGAGCTGAAAGCGGAAGTTGCCGGTAGTATTGGGCTGCGCCGTAAAGCTGCCATCGGCATTGCTGACGGTAGATACAAACACCACATTGCCCAGGCTATTGATCACATTGACATATAGCTGGCTGCTGCCGGCAATGCCCAGCGGACTGCCGTCTATCTGGTTATTGGTGAGCCCATTGGCATCGCGGAAGACGGTGCCATTGGAACATGGCATGACACCGGCAATGCTGAACGATACAATGTTGTTGGTATAGTCGCACTCCCGATACTGGCCACCCTGATTGGCCAGCGATGCGAGGGTGAAAGTGGTGCCCACTGCACCGCCTACACCGCCGGGCACAAAGCTGCCATTATCGTTGGTGATGGCAAACAGCGTGGCATTGGGGTTGGCAATTCCGAGGGCACGGAGATTGATATCGAAGCTGAAATCGGCACAGGTGCCTTGCGCCAATACCGGATTGAAGCTGGACAAATGCACCAGCCGGGCGGTAGCGTCGGTGGTGGGGTTTCTGTCGTAAAAAGCGATGGGGATGCCACCCGGGCTATTGCCACTGCCGGGATTGCACAGGCGGGCGGTTACCCTTACACTGCCACACTGGCCATTATTGGTGTAAGCAAAATCGGTGTTGACATTTACAGTAAAAGCATAGTCGGGGCGTGAGCCAAAAAAGTCGGCCACTGATATGACCTGGTAGTTGGCCGCTATCAACCCAAATGAATTGGTAACCGTGAGTTCGCTTTTATCGGCCGACAGCGAGAAGCTGACATCGTACACCGTGGCACCGGTGGTATACACCCCTGCCGAAAAGCTGGCATTGCGGGCACTGGTGCCGTTGAGGGGCAGGTTGCGAAATCCGAAGTTGTCATCGCGGCGCTGCGTGGCAGATCCAAACCCTACCTGCTGATAGTAATAGCCGGTAGCGGTTTCATTTTTCAGATCAATAACGGCGTAAGATGACAGGGCGTTTTCATTGTGTACGTTGATGGCATTGTTGGCATTGCCTGCCTGGCGCAGTATGACATACTCGGCACCTGCCGGCACATCGAACACCCGACTGGTACCCGAAGTGGTACCCTGCCCCACGGCTATAAAGCGGCTTTGCGTTTCTATAAACTCTACCGCCATTGCATTGCCGGTGCGGCGATAAAACTCGATGATATACACATCATCGAAGCTGGCCCGGTAGGCCGCATCCCGATCGATGATCAGATTGCCACCCGAAATATAAATGGCGGGATTGCCAATGCCTACATCACTGGTGTTGGCACTATTGGTAGTGCTTTTGGATGCCAGGTCGCCGGTGGCATTGCCACTGGCCAAAAAGCGGCTGGTGCTGGTGCTGGGATGATTGACAATGGCGTAATTGGAACGGAACGCCAGGCTGGCGCCATTGCTGACCGTGAGGTGTCCATTGGTTCGGCCAGCGTCCACATCTATGATCAGGCGGTCGCTGCTGTAGCCTTCTTCGGTACCGCCGGCCGATGAGTAGTTGGACAACGCTACGGTACCTTTCTTGCTGATCACAATCAGGTTGGTATTGGCAGGGATGGGGGTAGAGCTGGTTTGCAGGCCGCCTGTCATGACCGCCCGCTGAAAGCCATTTTCGATGAGCGAATTGGTAGCCGCCGAGGTAAACTCTACCATGTACACCGCGTAGGTATTGGCGTTGGACTCGGCTACGGTGAGGGTGCTACCGCTGACAGTAAACCGAATATCATTGAGCAAAGTGGGTGCCGATTGGCCCTGCGCTATTTGCGTAGATGCCCAGCTGCCAAAAGGCAGATTGATCCACGAAAAAAGATTCACTTCGGCAAAACTGGTATTGGTGCTTTGGGCGTAATTCAGGAAACCGCTCGATCGGCTGGTGGCAAGATTGAGCGACGCGTTCGTCGTCACAAAGTCTTCGTCGCCCAGGTTTTGGTCGGACGTGGGCGAAGCCACCACAGAAATATGATTGGAAATGGTGACAAACGCATTGGTAGCGCCGGCAGGAATGCTGAAGGTGGGCATAGCGCCGCCGGGTGCCCGGTAGGCCATTTGTACCGATACGATGTCGGCCCGCTTGCCACCCAGGGGGCTGCAGATACTGGGGGGTAGCTGCGCAGCAGTTGGCAATGCCGCAATCAATGCCAGCAAACAACAAAAAGAGAATGCAATGTGATTAGTAAGACGATACATAAGCATTGGTGGCGTTAGATGTGAGTAAGCGATGCCTGAAAGCAATTGCGCCGCAAGTTGCTGTGTACAAACACCCGGCGCTTTCTTATTGGCTCAAACCACCGTTTTTTTCGCCCAAGCGCTTACCAGCATCCAATTGCGCATCCACCCGGTGTTCATCGCCCTCATTCTGCCAGACAATTCACTTTTAGAGCCAGCCATGCTACCTTTACTGTCCCACCCCTATTGCTCTTTAAAACCCAACCCTTCAGCCATGCGCCTACTCATGCTATTAGCATTGGCCGCACCTACCCTGCTACCAGCGCAACGCCTGCATAAAATGCCCGCCCGATCGACCGGCGAATTGTATGTACCAGCTGTATCGCCCAAAGTACATCCGGGTGATACTATTCAACTAGCTGGCAAGTACAGCTACATCTACCTGAATAATGTACAGGGCTCGCCCGACAAGCCGATTATCATACATGCACCGCGACCGGTACAGGTGGGCGATAAGTCCAGCAACTACCGCATAGTGATACAAGGCAGGCACTGGAAGCTGCTGGGCTATGGGCACCTGCAGGTGTACAACCCGGCCTACAGCCTGAATGTGCTGCTGAGCCTGGGCAATAGCCAACACGCCAGCGTAGACGGACTGCAGCTGCGCCACGGCCACGTAGGCATACTAGCCAAACCTGATAGTAGTGGCGAACACCAAAACATCAGCATCAGCCACTGTGTACTGCAAGAGCTGAGGGGCACCCGCAGCGGCGGCCGCAGCACCGGCATTTTGATAGGTGCTGCCAACCCGCCCGAGGCCGATACAGCCTGGTACACCGGCGTACGCATAGAGCAGGTGACCATAGAGGATATAGACGGCGTAGGCATACTGCTGGAAGCCTGCCGCAACGCTATAGTGACCAACTGCCAGATAAGCGACTTTGGCAAAGCAGGAGTAGCCTACCAGGACATGGCCGTGCTGCTGGCGGCTGGCTCGGGTGGCCGCATACAGCAAAGCCGTTTTGAAAACGGAACAGGCAGCGGTGTGGTATGGCGCGGCCATGGCCAGCTGCTGCTACAGGCGCTGCAGCTAAAGGCCACCGCCCGGGCCGACAAAGCAGACGCTGTATATGCCGAACCCTTAGGCGCCAAAAAAGCCAGCCTGCTGCTGGACAGCCTGCACATCAGCGGTGCCGGCGGCTACGGGGTGCATGTGCGGGGTGCCGTGGCAGTGCAGCAGCGACAGGTACAAATGCTGGCATGCAAGCTGGGCAAATGGCATGGGGCCACACCGGTGGCCCTCAAGGCCGGCGTCAGGCTTTAGGCGGGCAGGTCTTGCAAAAACGGATTGGTTTGTTTTTCGGCACCGATGGTGGTGGCCTCGCCATGGCCGCTTAGCACCACCGTCGCATCGGGCAGTGGCCACAACTGCGTGGCAATACTGCTGAGCAACTGCTGGTGGTTGGCGCCGGGCAAATCGGTTCGGCCAATGCTGCCTTGAAACAGCACATCGCCACTCACAATAAAGCCGCCGGCCGCATTGTAAAAGGCTACGTGACCCGGCGAATGGCCCGGCACCTCCAGCACTTGTAGTGTTTGGCCGGCCAGTGACAGCTGCTGGCCACCTTGCAGGTAGTGCACAGGGCCGCTGTAGCACTCAAAGGGCAGCTGCCAGCGGCGGCCGCTTTCGGGGGCCCAGGCCAGCACCTGCTGCTCCAGCGGGTGCATATGGGGTTGCAGGCCGTAGCGGTTGGCGCAGGCTTGCAGGCCAAATACATGATCGAGGTGACAATGCGTTTGCAGCAGGTAGCGTACCTGCAGTTGCTGCTCGGTTATAAAGGCTTCCAGCTGGGCTTGCTCTTCGGCAAAATAGGCCCCCGGATCAACAATGGCAGCCTCGCCGCCCGGGGCAAACAGCACGTAAGTATTCTCGGCAATGGGGCTGAAAGTGAACTGTGCAATGCGCAGCATGTTGAATACGTTTGACATGAAAGGAGCGGCGCAAATGTGGCTGAAAAACCTGGTATACGCCACCCTGCATGGCGGCCAGCCGGCCTGCACAGCTGGGTAAGGGCAAAAAATTGGGTTAAATAGCCGGGCCACCGAAGGGTGCACAAGGCCAATGTCATTATTCTGCTACCTTTAATTCCTATTCGAATTGAGCATAAAAAGAAAGGACCTGATGCGAACAACCTGGACGAAGACCGGCCCCCTGCTGCTGATAATGACCCTGATAATGACCTGGCCGGCCATGGCGCAGGTACAATCGGTACAGTTTGGAAAGAACCGGATTCAGTACAAGAAATTCAACTGGCGCTTTTACCAAACCGACAATTTCAATATTCACTTTACCGAAGGCGGACTGGAACTGGCCAAGTATGTGCTGCAAATGGCCGAGGAAGAATTGCCGCAACTGGAAACCTACACGGAAGTAGCCCTGCAGCGCCGCGCCAATATTGTATTGTACAATAGCTGGGACGATGCCGAAACCAGCAATATCGGCCTTGAAATGGACCTGAGTGATCCCGGGGGGATGACCAAACTGGTCAACAATAAAATGCTGGTATACTTTAATGGCAACCACGCCGACCTGCGTCGCCAGGTGCGGTTAGGCATTGCCCGCATTTTGCTGGAAAACCGGCTGTTT
>CANHEC010000222.1 GCA_947459455.1 Chitinophagaceae bacterium | reverse complement strand
AGCAATAAAGCTGTTTATGGGGCAAAAGCAGTGGTAGTAGCCACCGGATTTTACGACCTGCCGGTGCGTATGAATGTGCCCGGCGAAGACCTGCCCAAGGTGACGCATTATTACAATGACCCTCACTACTATGCGTTTCAAAAAGTGTTGGTGGTGGGTGCCAATAACTCGGCTGTAGATGCGGCCCTCGAAACCTGGCGAAAAGGGGCAGAGGTAAGCATGCTTTTCAGGGAAGCCAGCATTGGTGAGCGGGTCAAATATTGGGTAAGGCCCGATATCATCAATCGAATTGAAGAGGGGAGTATAAAAGCCTATCCGCAGTCGAAACTGCTGGCCATCCGCCCCGACGAAGCAGACATTGCCACACCAAACGGTATCGTTACGCTGGCCAATGATTTTGTGATAGCCATGACCGGTTACCAACCCAATGGGCAATGGCTGCGCAGCATGGGTATTCAGCTATCGGCCGACGAAAAGCAACAACCTGCCTACAACCCTGCCAGCATGGAAACCAACGTGCCCGGCCTTTACCTGGCCGGCGTGGTATGCGGCGGCATGGATACGCATAAATGGTTTATAGAAAACAGCCGCGAACATGCGCGGCTGATAGTAGCCGACTTGCAAAAGAAGTGGCGGCTGTAGCAAGGTGCAGTAGCAAAAAAGCTAGTAAATGAAAGAGTGCTTCACTCATTCATGGCTGTCATCATCATCCTTGCCCTCGTTCATTTTCTTCATCAGGTGTTCGCCAATTTTTACACCGGCAAATACAGCGGTAGACTTTAGCAGTTTCATCCAAAAGCTGCTGCTGGCTTCATGTTGGCCTGCAAGTACCTTTTGAAAAATGCGACCAAATCCGGTACCAGCCAGCAAGCCGCCTACCCGCTGTAGCCCCTGCCATGCAGCGGCTATCGGCCACTGCCGTATCGATTGGCGTAGTTGCTCATCGGCAGCGGTAATGTGCCGGCGGAGCTGACGCTTTTCGGCACGCAAGGTGGCCAGGTTGGTAATAGGCTGGCGTGGTTGATATGAGGGGCCGTACTTCACGAGTGAGTAGCAGGTGTTTCAGAATCGTCGGATGAAAAAATGGTGCGTACTACGGTGTTTTCGATGCGATGCTGCAGCGGGCGGCGCCACACCGTGAGCAGCAGCAACAGCAATAGCAGGTAGATGCCTGCTACCGTGGCGAAGCCAGCCAGCATACTGCCGAACAGCTGCCCGAAATAGTAGCAGGCCATCAGGCTCAAAAACAGCATAACAAGCAGGGCAAGGCCAGCAGCCAGCATACTGATGAGCAGCCGCGAACTCAGCAAGGCTGTTTTTTCTGCAGCTTCCATTTTGGCTAGCAGCAGTCGGTCGGCCAGCAGGTTTTTTATGCTGTCCTGCACGTCGTCGGTTAGGCTATTTGATTCGTTGGCCATTTGGCTTAGCTATTACTGGTGCTGGTTTTGTTGTGTTCGTTTTCCCACTCCTGCAGCTTGGCTTTTCCTTTTTCCAGCAGCGTGCTCAACTCATCCTTTACACCATCTGCTTTCTCTTTCAGGTCTTCTTTCAGTGCCTGTCCTTTTCTGGATTTCAAGAACGCATAAGCGCCGGCGCCTACAGCAATACCTGCCAAAAAGCCTAAGAGTGTTTTTGTTCCGTTTGTCATAATCAGTAGCCCTGCATGATTTGTGGATGTGGGCTAGCGGAAAGTTACGACAATTAAGGGGGGCGAGGTATTGATGCCTACCTTCGGGTATCCATATTTTAACACAAATCATGGAATGAAGCAAATTCGATTACTGTTAGCGGTTCTGTGTACCGGTTGGCTTGCTTGTCAGGAGCCACTGGCGTCTTCTGCCGAAGTGCAGCCGGTAGATACTTCTGTAACCATCGTCAATGCTTTTATTCCTCGTTTTTTCGATTCGGCCCGTCTGTACGCTTTCATTGCCGCCGAGCGACTTAATGCGCAGGACAGTGCCGCCATGCTCAGTTTTTATCACGATCGCAACTACCAATATGCGTGGTTTGATAGCAGCGGATTTTCGCTGCAGGCACAACTGTTTGCCAACCTGTACAGCAGCTACCGCGAAAGTGTGGCTGACAGTAGTTTGTATGTGCCTGCTTTTGATAGCCTGCTTCGCCAGTTGCTGCCGGCTGAACAAGCAGCGGCAGGCACCGTGTGGTCGGCCGACGAGCAGGTGCGGGCCGAACTGCTGCTGACCCGGCATTTTTTTCGCTATGCCGAGCGAGCCTATGCCGCCAATAAGCAATTGAATTTGCGGGACCTTGGCTGGTTCATTCCCAAGAAAAAGTTGGACCCTCGTCGTTTTTTGGATACCCTGCTGGCCAGCGATTCGGCCGATGTGGCCGGCCTGCTGCCGGTGCATCCGCTTTTCGAAAGCCTGCGGCGCCAGTTGGCCCGCTACCTGCAGCTGCAGGCTACCGAGCCATGGCCCGAGATTGACTTTGGGAAAACAACCCTGCAAAATGGCGATAGCGGTATGATAGCTGCGCTGCAGCACCGGCTGTGGGTGCTGGGCGATTTGGCCGCTGCCGATACGGGCGCCGGCTGGACGGATGCTGCTACCAGGGCGCTGCGCCAGTACCAGCAGCGCATGGGCCTGCCGCCTACCGGCCAATGGGGCCCCGCTACCCGCCAGTCGCTCAATGAACCGCTGGCGGTGCGCATCCGCCAGCTGCGCATCAATATGGAGCGGGCCCGCTGGGTACCGAGGCCCGGGCAGGGCCGCTACCTGGTGGTAAACATTCCGGAGTTTAAACTGCATGCCTACGATAGCGGCCGCCATGTGTTTGAAATGAATGTGGTGGTGGGAAAGCCGGCTACGAATACAGTGGTGTTCAACGGGCAAATGAGGTACGTCGTGTTTGCGCCGTATTGGAATGTGCCCTACAGTATCGTGAAAAACGAAATGGGTCGCAGCGAAGCTTACTTCAAAAGGCGCAATATGGAAATAGTAGGCCGCTATGCCGATGGGCTACCCATGGTGCGCCAAAAGCCGGGACCTGGCAACTCGCTGGGCCAGGTGAAATTTTTGTTTCCAAACAGCTACAGCATTTACCTGCACGATACGCCGAGCAAAAGCTTGTTTGGCCAAAACAAGCGGGCTTTCAGCCACGGCTGTATTCGGGTGGCCGATGCGCCGGCACTGGCAGAGTGGGTACTGCAGCGCCAGCCGGGCTTTGATGAAGGCCGTATAAGAGCCGCCATGGATAGCACGGCGGAATGGACGGTGACTGTAAAGGATCCGATTCCGGTGTTCATCGGATATTTTACCTGCTGGGTAGATGCGGCCGGGCTGCTGCAGAGTCGCCCCGACCTGTATGGCCACGATGAGCAGCTGGCAACACGGCTGTTTGGTGCCAGCAAATAGCCCCCGCCTTACATTTGCCGCATGCGAATAGTAGAAGTAACCGATGCAAAGCTGGCCCGCCAGTTTTTGCTGGTTCCGGTCCGGTTGTTGGGCCACGATCCTAACTATATACGTCCACTCGACAAAGACGTAGAACAGGTATTCGACAAAACAAAAAACAAATCCTTCCGCCAAGGCGAAGCCACTCGCTGGCTGCTGCAAGATGCGGAGGGTAATTTTATTGGGCGGATAGCGGCTTATACCAACAAGCGGTACAAAAACAAGGGCGACGAACAGCCTACCGGTTGCTTCGGCTTTTTTGATTGCACAGACGATCAGGCGACGGCCAACCTGCTATTGGATACGGCCCGCGACTGGCTGGCAGCACGGGGCATGGAGGCTATGGATGGCCCGGTCAATTTTGGCGAACGTAATTACTGGTGGGGCCTGCTGGTAGAAGGGTTCGATCCGCCGCCGTATGGCATGAACTACAATGCGCCGTACTATAAGCAGCTGCTGGAGCAATACGGCTGCCAGGTATTTTTTTATCAAAACTGCTACAGCCGCCCCGTGAAGCCGCCGCTCAGCGAAAAGTTTTACAAGGCGCACGAACGATTTGCTGCAGATCCTGCCTTCAGGGTACAGCATGCCCGCAAAAATCAGCTCGATAAATATGCGGCAGATTTTTGCGAAGTGTACAACAAAGCCTGGGCGTCGCACGAAGGCAACAAAACCATGAGCCTTGAAATGGCCAAAAAGACCTTTGCCACCATGAAGCCCGTGATGGATGAACAACTGGTATGGTTTGCCTACCACCACGATAAGCCGGTGGCCATGTACCTGAGCCTGCCCGATCTCAATGAAGCATTTCGCTACCTCAACGGAAGATTCGACTGGTGGGGCAAGCTCAAGTTTGTGTACTACCGCTGGCGGGGCGTCATCAAAAAGTTTACAGGCATTTTGTTTGGCGTGGTGCCCGAGTTTCAGGGTACGGGTATCGACTATTACATGATTGTGGAAGCCGCCAAGGTGATTCAGCCAGGCACCCGGTACGAACTCACCGAACTGCAGTGGCAGGGCGATTTCAACCCGAAAATGAACAACATTTCCAAAAACCTGGAATTCAACCTGAGCCGGCGGCTGGCTACTTATCGCTACCTGTTCGACCGCAGCAAACCGTTTAAGCGGCACCCTGTTTTGTAGTCCGGAAGTCCGGAGTCGGGAAGTCGGGAGGACCGGAGACGGTAGATGGGAAGTCGGGAAGACCGAAAGTCCGAAGCCGATTGTTTGTAGCCGGTAGCCGACAGTCCCATCCCCTCCACGGGAGGGGTGGCCGGCAGGCCGGGGTGGGTTTTGGCGAGTTGGCTGGAGAACGTCTCAAAGTCCGGTCGTCGCTCCTCGGTCCCCAGTCCCCAATCGTCGGTCGTCGGTCGTCGGTCGTCCGTCGTCAGCAGTCCCGCCAACTGTCATCTGCTTTCTTCTCTTAGCCCATACATTTGCCCTGCATGGAAAAGTTCATCGTTTCGGCCCGAAAATACCGCCCCCAAACCTTTAGCTCGGTAGTGGGGCAGCAGCATATTACTACCACACTCAAAAACAGTATTCGCAACAGTACGCTGGCACACGCATTTCTGTTTTGTGGTCCGCGGGGCGTGGGCAAAACCACCTGTGCCCGTATTCT
>CANHEC010000221.1 GCA_947459455.1 Chitinophagaceae bacterium | reverse complement strand
CCAAAATACCAGCCACACAAAGCCCACCGCCCCAATAATGAGAAAGGCCCACTGCCAGCCCAGGTGGCCGGCTATCCAGGGCACGGTAAGCGGGGCTAAAATGGCGCCAATATTGCTGCCCGAATTGAAGATACCCGTGGCCAGCGACCGCTCTTTTTTAGGGAAATACTCCGCCGTGGCCTTGATGGCAGCGGGAAAATTGCCCGACTCGCCAAAGCCCAGCACGGCCCGCGACAGCATGAAGCCGGCAATAGACGCCGACACGGCACCGGCCCCCAGCCAGCCCAGCAGGCTGCCCAGCCCCTCGCCTATCGGGATGGCAAAGGCGTGCATCATAGCCCCCAGCGACCAAATGACGATGGCCCAGCTGAAGCCGCGGCGGGTGCCCATTTTATCGATCAGCCGGCCGGCAAACAGCATGCTGATGGCGTACACCAGCTGAAACACGGCAGTGATATTGGCATAGTCGGTATTGGTCCAGCCAAATTCTTTGCTCAGGTCGGGCGCCAGCAGGCTCAGCACCTGCCGGTCGAGGTAGTTGACCGTGGTAGCAAAAAACAGCAGGGCGCAAATGATCCAGCGAAATCGTCCGATAGCGGCCATGGTCAGGCGTTTTTGAGTGATTGGATGATGCCGAGCACCTGCTGGCAGGCGGCGGTGAGGGCAGCGGGATTGTCGGCCGCCTGGCTGCTGATGAGCTGGCTACCCAGCCCCATGGCGCAGGCACCGGCCCGCCACCAGGCACCCATGCTATCGGCCGTGGGGGCCACGCCGCCGGTTACCACATAGTCCATATCGGCAAACAGCGGACGAATAGCTTCGATAAAAGCAGGGCCCAGTACCTGCCCCGGAAACAGCTTGACCATGCGGCAGCCGGCCTGCCGGGCCTGGTGCACTTCGGTAGGCGTCATGCAGCCGGGCAGCCACAGGCGCTTGTGCAGGTAGGCTTTGTCGCACACGCCGGTATCAAACACGGGGCTCACCAAAAAATCGGCCCCCGCTTCTATAAATGCTTCGGCTTCTTCGGCCGTGGTGATGGTGCCGGCCCCCAGCAGCAGCCCGGGAAACTGGCCAGGCACCGCTGCCGCCAGCGCCCTGAAATTGGCCAGGGCTGCCGGCCCGCGGTTGGTAAACTCTACCACCCGCATGCCACCGGCATACAGGGCCTGCACAATGCGCAGGCAGGCGGCCGGCTCGGCATGATAAAACAGCGGCAACACCCCCTGTTCCTTAATGGCTTGTTGGCTCCTCGTTTCCTGGTCCATGGCTTGCTTTTTTCCAAATGTCGGCGGCGCTGGTTTGGGTGGCGTCGCCGGTTTCACCCAGCTTGTTTACAGCCGCTGCGGCGGCAAAGGCAATGATGCGCTGCGGCGCTTCGGGGTAGTGCTGCAGGCCATGCAGCAGTCCCGCCATAAAGCAGTCGCCGCTGCCCACGGCATCGGCCACGGCCGGCACCGCCAGTATGGGCGAAGCCAGCAGCTGCCCCTGGTGCAGCAGCACCCCGCGGTAGCTGTGCGGCAGCCGAAACGTATAGGCCAAGGTGCGCACCTGCGGGAAGGCAGCCTGTACCGCCTGCATGCTGCTGTGCGCCGCTGCCAGCAGTGCTTCGGGGCTTTGCCCCTGGCTGCTGACCAGTGTAGCGGGCAGCCCCAGCAGCGCCTCGGCGGCCCATATATTACCCATCAGCACCTGGGCCTGGGCTACCAGCGGCTGCATTATTTGTGGGGGCGGCACGCCATACTGCCACAGGCGGGCCCGGTAGTTCAGGTCGATGGATACGCCGATGCCCATGGCACGGGCGGCGGTGGCAGCCTCCAGGCATACCGCGGCGGCCTGCGCATGCAGGGCCGGACTGATGGCTGAGAGATGCAGCCAGCTACAACCCGCCAGTGCCTGCTGCCAGTTGATTTGGCCGGGCTGCAGCTGCCAAAAAGCCGAGTGAGCCCGATCGTATATCACGCCGGCATGCTTTAGGTCGGTGCCCTGCGGCAGGTAGTAGGTGCCCAGCCGCTCGCCGGTACGCAGCACCTGGCTGCAGTCTATCTGCTGCTGTTGCAGCCACTCCAGTATATCGTCGGCCAGGTAGTGCGGTGGCAGGGCGGTCATGTAGCGGGTGCGGTGCCCCCACAGCGCCAGGGCCCGGGCCACGTTCAGCTCGGCACCACCTATGTGCACGGGCATGTGCTGCCCGGCTATCCAGTGGGGCTGCGCCTGCGGCGAAAACCGCAGTAGCAATTCACCAAAACATGCAATGGCTGCCATGATTATGAGATGGGCTGTGCGGCGGGCCAGCCAAAGTAGCGGGCCGCGTTGTGATAGCAAATATTTTGAATGATGCCCCCCAGGTGGTCGAAGTCCATGGGCAGCTCGCCGGCCTCCATATCGGTGCCAAACAGGCTGCACAGCAGCCGGCGGAAATACTCGTGCCGCGGGTACGATAAGAAGCTGCGGGAATCGGTGAGCATGCCCACAAACTGGCTGATGAGGCCCATGTTCGACAGGGCATTCAGCTGCCGGGTCATGCCCTCTTTCTGATCGAGAAACCACCAGGCCGAGCCCCACTGCACTTTGCCCGCCACCGAGCCATCGTTGAAATTACCAATCATGGTAGCCATCAGCTCGTTGTCGGCGGGGTTCAGGTTGTACAAAATGGTTTTGGCCAATCGGTTCTCATCATCCAGCCGGGCTAAAAAGCGGGCACAGGCCCGGGCCTGGCTAAAGTCGCCGATGCTGTCCCAGCCGGTATCGGGGCCCAGCTCCCGCAGGCGCCGCGGGTTGTTGTTTCGCAGGGCACCCAGGTGGTATTGCTGCACCCAGCCCTTGGCGTGATCCCACACGGCAAAGCAGTACAGCAGGTGCGTTTTAAATTGGGCGATTTGCAAGGGTGTGAGTTGGCCACCGGCCAGCACCGTATCAAACGCCTGTGCTACTTCGCTTTCGGTGTAGTCTTCGGCATACAGTTGCTCCAGGCCATGGTCGCTCACGGTGCAGCCATGGGCCGCAAAAAAATCGTGGCGCTGCTGCAGGGCCGTCAGGTAGTCGTTCAGGTGGCTGATGCTGCGGTTGGTCACGGCTTCCAGTTTTTGCACATAGGCCACAAAGCCCGCCGCATCGTCTATGGCCATGGCTTTATCGGGCCTGAAGGCCGGCAGCACCAGCGGCTGGCTTTTTTGCGCCGCCAGTTGCTGGTGCCACTGCAGGTCGTCCAGCGGATCATCGGTAGTGCACAGCACCCGCACCTGCATGCGCTGCAGCAGGCCCATGGTATGCCAGCCTGGCTGCTGCAGCAGTTGGGTAGCTTGCTGGTAAATGGCGGGGGCACTATCGGGCGTCAGCAGTTCGTCTATGTCAAAATAGCGCAGCAGTTCGAGGTGGGTCCAGTGGTACAGCGGATTGCGCACCGTGTAGGGCACCGTGCCTGCCCAGGCCAAAAATTTATCATAGTCGCTGGCGTCGCCGGTGCAGTGGCGTTCGGCCACGCCATGGGTGCGCATGGCCCGCCACTTGTAGTGGTCGCCGTACAGCCATGCCTGCGTCAGGTTTTCAAACCGGTGGTTGGCCGCCATTTGCTGTGGCGGCAGGTGATTGTGATAATCAATGATGGGCATTTGCGCAGCATACTGGTGGTACAGGCGCTGCGCTGCCTTATTGGGTAGTAAAAAATCTTCGGTGATGAATGTTTTCATAGCCTATGGCTGTTTTGCCGGAAGCATGCTGCTATTGCTACTAAATCCGGACTGGCAATCGGTAATGGCAGCTGGTGCCTCACCATAGCTGCCAGCGCAGCAAGTTCTCGTTTTCCGTGGCCCCGCCGGGGGCACCAAATTTGTTTTTTTACGCAATCGATTTCGAATATCGGCTTTGTTTTTCAAGGTGGCGGTTGCTGTATTTTGCCAGCTGTTGCCGGCCATGCTTGCTATCTTTAGCCCGTGGCGCCAGCTACTCTTTTGCTGTATGAAGTACAATGCCGTTACCATCAAAGACGTCGCCAAAGCACTGGGCGTTTCTACCTCTACTGTATCGCGGGCCTTGCGAGACAGCCACGAGATCAGTCCTGAAACCAAGGAGCTGGTGCTGGAGTGTGCCAAACGCCTCAACTACACGCCCAACCCCATTGCCCTGAGCCTGAAAGAAAAAAAGAGCCGCTCGGTCGGCGTCATCGTGCCCGAAGTAGCCAATGGCTTTTTCTCGCAGGTGATCAACGGTATTGAAAGCCTGGCGTTTGACAAGGGCTATGATGTCATCATCTCACAATCGCTGGAGTCGTACGAACGGGAGATTCGCAGCGTTCAGTTTCTGGCATCGCGGTCGGTAGATGGGCTTATCATTAGCCTGGCGGCCGAAACGGCCAACCTCGAACACCTGCAGCAGCTGCACGCCCGGGGCCTACCCATCGTGTTTATCGATCGCATCACCGATGAAATCAATACGCACAGAGTGATCGTCGACAATTTCAGGGGCACCTACGATGCTACCGAGCACCTCATTCAGAGCGGTGCCCGCCGCATTGCTGTCATAGCAGCTACTGAGTTTCTATCTACCACCCGCGAACGGGTAGCTGGCTATCGCGAAGCCTTGCAGGCCAATGGCATCAAAGAACTACCTGAGTTGGTACACTACTGCTTTTATGGCGGTATCGAGTTTGCCGAAATAGAAGAAATCGTGAACAAACTATTTACACTGCGCCAAAAGCCCGACGCTATTTTAACCACCTCGGACAAGCTGACTACCGGTGTGCTCAAAACCCTGAAGCGCCGTGGCATCAAAGTGCCGCAGGATGTGGCGTTGGCCGGTTTTTCCAACACCGATATTCCGGAGCTGATCGATCCGCCGCTGACACTGATACGGCAGCCGGCCCGCGAAATGGGCGCCGCCGCCATTGACCTGCTGCTGCAAATGGTAAACAGCAAGCGACGGGGTGAAAGAGTTTGAAAAGCGCCGGCTGTCGCCCGAGCTGCAAATCCGCGAATCATCGCAAGCCCGCCAGCGGCCCAAAGCTGGTAGTAAAAAGTAATCTTCCCTAACGGCCCGACCT
>CANHEC010000220.1 GCA_947459455.1 Chitinophagaceae bacterium | reverse complement strand
GTTTACAGTGGCAAATTTTGTAATAATTGTGGCGAGCGGACTTTTGACGAGCACAGCAAGTCTGTTGTGCACCTCGGCGAAGAGGCCTTCCATTTCCTCACTCATTTCGAAGGCAGTTTTTTCCGTACGCTCAAAGCGGTGTTTACCGCCCCCGGCAAGCTATCGGCCGATTACTGCAATGGCATTCGCAAAAAGTACTTTAAACCAGTACCCTTCTTTCTGCTGATCGTAGTGTTGTACCTGCTGTTTCCGCGGTATACCGGGCTGAATATGCCACTGCGGGTATATGTAGACAAGACCTACGACTACCACGTGTATGCCCTGCCTGCTGCCCGGCAAAAGCTGGTGAAGTACAAAGGCGACGAAGTAAAACTGATGCAGGCCTACGATGCTAAATCGGCCAAAATAGCCAAGCCCATGCTCTTTATCATGATTCCCATGGCTGGGTTGGTGCTGTTTGGTATGTTTTTCAAAAGAAGACGCTATTACTTCGATCACCTCATTTACGCTACCGAGTTCAGCTCCCTGTTCATAGCTGTCAATTTTCTATTGCTGCCGTTGCTGGTTAGTGTTTTAGTGTGGATCATTCCCGGCAGCAATAGCCTATTTAACGATGACGCACCCACCTGGATCATTACCAACCTGCTGCTGGCCGTGTATGTCAGTATCGCCTTCCGGCGCTTTTATAAACTGCCCTGGTGGGCTTGTGTGCTCACTGCATTGCTCTTCATGGCAGCGTACGTTCACCTGCTGGAGTACTTTTACAAAACAGTATTGTACTATTGCGTGATGCTTTTCATTTAAAACTCATTTCAACCCAAGTATGAAACTTCTGGAAAATAAGGTGGCCATTATTACCGGTGCCGCCCGTGGCATTGGCGAAGGCATTGCCCTCAAGTTTGCCGAACATGGTGCGCATGTAGCTTTTACCTACGTAAGCGATAGCAGCGCCGACAAAGCAGCTGCCCTGCAGGAAAAGCTGACCGCATTGGGCGTAAAGGCAAAAGCCTACCAAAGCAATGCCGGCGATTTTGCTGCCTGCGAAAAACTGGTGAATGATGTAATGGCCGAATTTGGCACCGTTGATATTTTGGTAAACAATGCCGGTATCAGCAAAGACAACCTGCTGATGCGCATGACGCCCGAACAATGGGAGCAGGTCATTCAAACCAACCTGAACAGCGTGTTTTACATGACTAAGCAGGTCATTCGCCCCATGATGAAAGCCCGCAGCGGCAGCATCATCAACATGAGCAGTGTAATAGGCGAAATGGGCAATGCCGGCCAGGGCAGCTACGCTGCTTCAAAGGCAGGTGTCATTGGTTTTACCAAAAGTGTAGCCAAGGAACTGGGTAGCCGCAATATTCGCTGCAATGCCATTGCGCCTGGCTTTATTGAAACCGACATGACCAGCTACCTGCAGGAAGGTGAAGCGGCTGACAAATACAAAGCCGGCATTCCGCTGGGGCGTTTTGGCACTGCCGAAGACATCGCCAATGTGACACTGTTTTTGGCCAGCGACATGGGCAGCTATGTCACCGGTCAGGTCATCAGCGCCTGTGGCGGTCTGAATATCTAAATCAGACTGTTGGTTTCGAATATCAAAAAGCCTGCTGCAGTCGTAGCAGGCTTTTTTTGCCTTGTCTAAATTTACATGTAATGGATGCACTGCTCAAAAAACTAAACTACAAAGCACCAGCCACCGTGTACATGCTGCACGCCCCCGATGAGTTGCAACAATTACTGGATACATGGGGCACTTTTGTCAACCTGAAAACAAAAACGGGTGCCGCAACAGTGCAATTCGCATTAGCCTTTTGCACTACGCAGCAGCAGGTAGACGATACAGCCCGCCAGGTGAATGCACTGGCTGAAGGTGATGCTGTGCTTTGGATTTGCTACCCCAAAGGCAGTAGTAAGCGCTACAAATGCGATTTTAACCGCGACACCGGCTGGGAAATGCTGGGACAACTGGGCTGGGAGCCGGTACGCCAGGTAGCCATCGATGAAGATTGGAGTGCACTACGTTTTCGCAAAGCAAGTTTTATCAGAACAATGACCCGCAGCTTTGCTATTTCTTCGGAAGGAAAGGCAAAGGCGTCGGCAGCGAAAAAGAAAAGCTGACAGCTCGCCACTGCCGCTACATAGCCTTAGCCAGCAGTGTATGCTCATGCCCCGTCAGGCCGGTTCCACCCAAGCCTCATTTTCCTTCAGCAAATTGATGAGTTCATCCACGGCTACCTCGCTGTCTACATTGCGCTTCACAATCTCTTTGCCTTTGTACAGCGTGATTTTGCCCGGGCCGCTGCCTACATAGCCAAAGTCGGCATCGGCCATTTCGCCGGGACCATTCACAATGCAGCCCATGATGGCAATTTTCACGCCTTTCAGATGGTTGGTACGGCTGCGAATTTTCGCGGTAGTCTCCTGCAGGTCGAACAAAGTGCGGCCACAGCTCGGGCAGCTGATGTATTCTGTTTTGCTGATACGAGTACGCGTAGCCTGCAATATGCTAAAGGCAGTATTGTTGATGAACTGCTCGGCTGTGGCGTTATTGAGGTAGTTGCGGCCACTGGCATTCATGGCTGCAGCATTTTGATAGCTTTCCCTGCTCATGCCCAGGCACAAGCCATCACCAAAACCATCCAGTAGCAAGGCGCCGGTTTCAGTAGCGTAGTGTATCAGATGCTCATCGGCGGTTTGCCAGTTGCTATCGGCGATGAGCACTACAGGATTCTTGATATCACGGGTCTGCAACTCCATGAACATGCGGCGCACGGCCTGCATGGCATTCTTGCGCTTGCTGCTGAGGCACAGCACCACCGTAGGGTCGTTGGCCACTTCATCCAGGTAGGTAAAGTCGTTGATGCTGGTGTCGTCGTCGAAGCAATCGATCATTACAAAGTTCATCCGGTCGCTTTCGAGCTCAGTACCTACAAACCCGTGGATGTCGAAAATGGGGAAGTATTTCTCTTTGTCCGAAGCGGCCTCCCAGTGGTTGGGCCAGGTGATCACCTTCAGCGTGCCGGGCAAGGCAAAATCCAGTTCGGCCTTGCCGGTAAAAATGTAATCAGCCGCCATATCGCCAATGCTCCATTTGTCGGTAATGGCATCGTAAGTGTAGCCAATGCTGATGAGTGCCTCGGGCGTAATCTTTTCCAGCTTGCTCAGGTCGGCAATTACCACGGGCACCTGCTTGCCGCCAATATTGCCCACTTCAAATGTGGTGCGACGTTTGTATTCGAAAGGCGAATAGCGCAGTCCGGAAGTCGGCAAGTCCGGAAGTCCGATTGCCGACTTTCCGTCGTTCGGACTTTCCGACTGGTATCTTTTCACCAAATCCCGACACACGGGTATCTCAAACTCAGGATCTTCTGTCAGGCTTACCCGTATCGTATCGCCAATGCCATCTTCCAGCAGGGTGCCAATGCCAATGGCGCTCTTGATGCGACCGTCTTCGCCGTCGCCGGCTTCGGTCACGCCCAGGTGCAGCGGGTAGCATTCGCCAAATTCGCTGTGCATGGTTTGTATCAGCAAGCGGTAGGCCTGCACCATCACCTGCGGGTTGCTGGCCTTCATGCTCAGCACGATGTTGTGGTAGTCCAGGCTGCGGGCAATGCGTAAAAATTCCATGGCGCTTTCCACCATGCCCATGGGCGTATCACCGTAGCGACTCATGATGCGGTCGCTCAGGCTGCCGTGGTTGGTGCCTATGCGCATGGCCGTGCCATACTCCTTGCATATTTCCACCAATGGCGTAAAGCGTTCGCGGATGCGTTCAATTTCCTCCAGGTACTCCGCATCGGTGTATTCAATCTGTTCAAACTTTTTCTTGTCTACATAGTTGCCCGGGTTCACCCGCACCTTTTCTACAATGCGGGCCGCTATCTCCGCCGCGTTGGGCGTAAAATGGATATCGGCCACCAGCGGTGTAGTGAAGCCACGTTTCCGCAGTTCGTCTTTGATGTTTTGCAGGTTCTCGGCTTCCTTTTTCGAAGGCGCCGTAATGCGTACCAGCTCGGCGCCGGCTTCAATGCAGCGAATGGCCTGCGCCACCGTGGCTTCGGTGTCCATGGTATCGGTGGTGGTCATGGTTTGCACCCGTATGGGGTGGCCATTGCCCATCAGCAGGCCGCCAATATTCACTTCGCGGGTCTTCAGTCGCTTATAGCTTTTCAGGCTTTCGGTATATAGTTGCATGGTTGGCATGTGCAAATATGAAAATGAGCAAAGGTGAAAATGAAAAAGTGGCTGTGGTATGTATGAGCTGTGAGTGTGTTGTTTTTTGGGCCGGGCAGCAGCGCCTTGTGGCGTCCTGGTTGCGTCGCAATTACTTCATCTGCAGTACAGGTGGCATCTTTCCGCCAATGCAAGGCTGCTGTAGCGCCGGCAAATGTCCGCCATTTTGGGCTAGCTTGCGCTATGCTGCGCATCCTAACAATCCTTTTACTACTCGGTTCGCTTGGCCAGGCCCAGCCCATGCGTACCTACCCGCTACCAGCCGGTGTAAAAGGCAAAGCTTTCATCATCGAAAGCCGCTTTGCCCCCTTCCCCGATAGCCTGCGCAATGCCCAGCCAAGGGTGTACGACGGCAAAACCTACAGCGCCGCCGAGCATTACAGCGACAGTTCCATCTTCGTTTTCATCCCCGACTATTTCGATGCTTCCAAGCCATACCGATTTGTTTGCTGGTTTCATGGCTGGTACAACAACATTGACTCATCACTCAAAACCTTTCGGCTGCTGGAGCAGTTTTATGCCGCCCGGCGCAATGCCATTTTCATTTTTCCCGAAGGGCCCAGGAATGCGCCGGATAGCTATGGCGGTAAGTGGGAGCATCAACAGGTTTTAAATGGCCTTTGGGGAGATCTCCATGGATATCTCCACTTTTTTAGCGGTTCAGCTTTATCCATCAAAGACCACGGCATTCATGGCAAGGTCGACTTCGCCGGCCACAGCGGAGCTTACCGCATCATCGCTAAGCATCTACAAAAAGATAGTGAGCTCCATTACGGGGCCAGCATTTATCTATTTGATGGTTTAT
>CANHEC010000219.1 GCA_947459455.1 Chitinophagaceae bacterium | reverse complement strand
CCTATCCAGCAGGTTGAACACTTCCAGGCTCAGCCAGATATTTTCGAAGTTTTTGAAAGGATCATGCCGGCGACGCAGCGCTTTATCGCCACCCACCAGTTGGTACATAAAGCCTACATCTACCCTAAAATAGGCGGGTACCTCCAGTCCATTGCGGTACCGCACACTGCCGGGTATATTGTAGGGTAGGTTGGTACCGTACAGTGTTTGCAGGTATACCTTGAAGTTTTTGTTGGTCGTCAGGTAGTCGCTGAAAAAGAGGCCCAGGTTGATGCGCCGGTCGGTCGGCCTGCGCAGCCATCCTACTTCTACTGCCTGGCTGTCTACCGGCACCCGATCGGTTACTTCCGGCGTTATCAGTTCGCCGGCAGCATTGAAATAGTTGTTGTAAAAATCATTCCGCAGGTTTTCCATGCTGTGCATCAGCCCAATGCTCAGCCAGCTTTCTGCATCCTTCACTATTTCGCCAAACAGCCGTGTTTCCAAACCGTAGGCGTAAGCTTTTGCATCGTTTTCGCCGCTAAAGCGCAGGCGTACGTTGTCGATATCGTAGCTCACTACGTTGCTCATGCTTTTGTAGTAGGCTTCGGTGCTCAGGCGGAAGGGGCGGTTCATCCATCGGAAGCTATAATCGAAGCCGGCACTGGTTTGCCAGCTGCGCTGGGCTTTCAGGTCGGTATTCACGCTGCCATCGGGGCGGCGCATTTCGCGGTAAAACGGTGGCTGATGATACAAGCCGGCACTGGCTTTGAAAATGATGTCTTTTTTCCAGCGCTGTGGCCGAAGGCTCATGCCTGCACGGGGCGATAGCAGCCATTCATTGTTCAGCGTGTTGTAGTTGTAGCGCAGGCCTGCCTGCACATTCACGCCAGGTGCTTTTTTAAAGCTGATATTGTCTTGCACAAAGCCGCTGAAGCGGGTCACGTTGATGTCGGCATTGCCTTTGCGGCTGGCAAACAGTTGCAGCGGCCCGGGGCGGTTAGGCAGGCTAAAGCCGGCACTGTCCTGGTAGTCAAACTCATCCAGTACATCGGTAATGATGTTTTGCTCAATGCTATTGCCAAACTGCCAGTAATGCTGCTTTGCATTGTAGGTGCCGCGTATGGTAGCATTCAGTACCTGTACATCCAGTTCATTGCGGGCATAGTTCAAAAAAACACCGGCCCCCAGCGGGTTTACAATCAGTCCAAAGTCGGGCGACTGCTGATCAAAGTTGCGTTCGCCAAACAAGTAGCTGCCGCCGATGTTGATGTTTTCTTCTTCGCGGTTGCGAAAGTAGCTGAGCATGCCTTTCAGGCGCAGCCGATCATTTACTACATGCGTAGCACTCAGGCCCAGCATATTGGTGCGGTAGCGGTCAGTTTCGCGGCCGTTAAAAAAGATATCGAGGCCGAGACTGCTTTGAAAAAACTGGGTGAAGACTGAAGTAGTCTGCCGACTTTCCTGTGGCTCCAGTTCAAACCGGGTACCACTCAGGTTGCCCAGCAATTCAAACTGCCATCGCTTGTTGGGCAAATAGCTGATCACACCTTGTACATCGCTGCTGCTGGGCAGGTAGTTGCCCTTGGTTTCCTGGCTGCTCAGCAGGTTGCGCAGGCTGCGGTTGCGTACACCGCCAAGGTAGGTCAGCTTGCCGCCAGCGGCCGAGCCTTCCACGTGCAGGCCTTGCTCCAGCAGGCCCACATAGGCGCTGCCATGAAAGCTGGTGGGTTTCTTGTACTGCACATCCAGCACACTACTCATTTTATCGCCATAGCGGGCCTGAAATCCGCCGTTGTAAAAACTCACATTGCGTGCCAGCTCGGGGTTGATGAAACTGAGTCCTTCCTGCTGGCCGTTGCGAATCAGGTAGGGACGAAAGATCTCAAAATCGTTGACGTACACCAGGTTTTCGTCGTAGCTGCCGCCACGCACATTGTACTGGCTGGTTAGTTCGCTGCGGGCACCGGTCAGTAGCTGTATCATGCTTTCTATGCCCTGCAGCGGCGATGGGTTGAGCTGCGCCAGTTTCGGATTAATGGTGACCAGGCCGGCTTCCTGCCGGTCGCGTTGGCGATTGGTGATTTCTACCGGCTGCAGCTCGGTGCTGCCGGGTTGCAGTCTTATTACCACATATTCCCGTTCGCCACGATTGAGCAGGAAATTGCGCTGCTGCTGCACATAGCCGGCGTAACTGATGACCAGTGCTACGGCTTTATTGGCCCGAATACGGATGGAGAAAAAGCCGCTATCGTTGCTGCTCACACCGTCCTGGTTGCCCAGTATCACAATGCTGGCTCCCTTAAGGGGCAGGCCGGTTTCATTTTCAATGCGGCCTTCTATCAGCGCTTGTTCATTTTGCGCCCATAGCACAAGGCTGGTGCAGCAGGCTAAGCAGGTTAGTAGTATTCGCAAAAACGGCATGTGACAATGAAACAACTGAATGACTGCAAATTAGGAAAGTAAGCAACGCAAGCGCAGGGAAAAACAAGTAGCCTGCGGGTAGCTGGTCGTTGGACATGCTGACGATGGCAATCAGTTCAGCACTTTTCCTCCGGCTTTATTGCAGCCACAGCGGAAATTGTTTGCTATCGGCACCGTCTATCACCTGTAAGAAATATGGCCCGCGGGGCAAATGAGCAGTGCCAATATGCAGCGTTGCACCAGGGCCACCGGGTTGCCAGCGTTGTTGCAGCTGAAGCTTGCCCTGCGCATCGGTGAGGCGTAGTTGCAGCTGCCTCGTGCCAGCACTGCCTGACCAGAACAGGGTAGTGCTGCTGCCGGCCGGGTTAGGCCACAGGCGGGAAGCACCTGTAGGGGTGGGCCGCACCAGCCATTGTCGGCTGTACCGCTGTTCGCCGGTTTCAGTACGCCAGCTCAGGCGATAGTACCAGGTTTGCTCGGCGGGCGCTTGTGGATCATTGAAGCTAAACTGCTGTTGGCCGCGTTGGCCTGTTTGCTGGCCAATATGGCCAAACAGTCGGCCATCTTTGCTTCGCTCGATGCCAAATTTTACGGCCTCCTCCAGCGGGCTGGTACGCCATTGCAATTGCACCTGCTGAGGGCCGCTGCGATAGCCTGAGGTCCAAAGCAGGCTGATAGGTAAGAGGGCGCTGCTGGGTTGGCGATAGGCGTATAAATCGGTTTGAGCCGGGTTGTTGCGATAATCTTGCCAGGCAATAAACACATTTCCGTTCGGGTCTGTTGCTACAGCGGGTACTACCGATGCATCGGGGCGGGTACAAATAGGCGAGGTGCCGCTGCCAAAAGGCTGACCTGAGGCTACCAGAAAACGGTAGCTGGCTATCTGATCATTTTGAGTGTCGTAGGCTATTACAGCGTTTCCAATCCCATCTTCAGATAAATCATAATTAATGATATGGGATTGACCTGTCACCACCGGCAAGCCATTATTGGTGTATTGCCTTACACCGGCCGGGGTTACCCGCTGCACATAAATAGCACCCAGCGGACTGTTTCGCAGATCGTGCCAGGCTGCCAGTAAGCCACCGGCACCATCGGGTACGGCCATCGTGTTGTACAGGTCGGCATTGGTGCCAGTGCACAGCTGAATGCCGTTAGCCGCCCACTGCACTGTGCCATTGCTACCAATGCGCTGGGCGTAGTAGTCGGCCCGATACGGAAAGCTCAGGCCATTGTTGGGGTCATTTCGATAGTCGCTCCAGCAGATATAAGCACCGCCCAAATTATCAGACACCACCGCGCCGCCGGATCTGATGGTTTCGCGGGTTTGGTTGCTGGTTTGGTTGCATATCACCACGCCATTGGCGGTCCATTGTACGGCGCCTGTGCTGTTGATGCGCTGGGCGTACACATCCAGGTTGTTGTATTCACCGCTGCCGCTGATGCCGCTGTTGCGGGCATCCAGCATGGCTATCACGGCACCGCCGGCATTGTCGGCCACCAAGCCCATGGGCCGGGCCACGTTGCTGTTCAGCAGCAGGCCGTTGGCCGTCCACGCAGGTGTGCCTGCACTGGTAATGCGTTGTACATAAGTGCGCCAGCCATCGGCATTGGCAGGATCGCTACGCAAATCAAGCCAGGTGGCATACACGCCTCCCTGTCCATCCAGCGCCAAGTCGCTGTCGTATTGGTCGTTGGCAGCATTGCATACCAGCACCCCATCGGCACCCCATAGCGGCAGCCCGTCTAAATCAATTTTTTGCACCGCCACATCAAAAAAATTGCTATTCACTTCCGTCCATGCCACAAAAAAGTCGCCACTGCCATCGGCCAGTACCCGGTCGATCGTTCGGGCCTTATTGCTGCTACAAAGCTTTTTGCCGGTATAGCTGCCGGGCGTGCTCCATTGCGGCAGGCCATTGGCATCCAGCCGATCGTAGTAAATATCGGGTTGCCCATTGCGGGTATCTTCCCATACCACAATGGCGCCGCCTTCGTAGTCGGGAACGATAAATTGTTTTTCCTGCATGCCGGTAGCCGTTACCACCCGGGTGTTGGCCACGGTGGGGTCGGTATTCCACTGGGCTGCCAGGGGCAGGGCCGGCAGGCTGGTCAGCAGCAAGGCCAACAGCCTTCTGAAAGTGGGAAGTATCAACATGCACGGATCCATTTAGAAGATCGAAAAAACGCCGGCTGAGCAGGGTAGCTCTCCACTAGTTGCCCACAGCTCCTCGCTGCTTGTGGATTGCGTTTTTTCACAGATCTAAAGGTACGGCATGTAGCCGGTGTTTGGGTAGGGCCTATACTTTTGCAGGCAATCATAAGCAAGAGAATACAGCCCGCATGCAGGATTTGGAACCATTTTACCGGTGGCGTGATATGTACGTGAGCGAAGAGGATGAGCGGAGTCCC
The DNA here is from genome assembly GCA_947459455.1 of Chitinophagaceae bacterium. Taxonomy (GTDB): domain Bacteria; phylum Bacteroidota; class Bacteroidia; order Chitinophagales; family Chitinophagaceae; genus Phnomibacter. Next base: position 242 of record CANHEC010000219.1, on the reverse strand, counting down.
TTCTTCGGTGTCGATCACAGCCACTTTCAGTACAGTACTACAGTGTACAACTATTTCATCCACCCCCAGTGGGATGATATGGGCAGTCGTACGCTGTTCATCAAAGTGCTGTATGCTGATTATAAAAAGCACTTTGTGATCCTGGAACTGATTGGCGAGTGGAACGATGCTATCGAGAACGACATCATGACCCTTCGCCGCGAGGTCACCGATCATTTTTTTGCCGAAGGCATTACCAAGTT
>CANHEC010000218.1 GCA_947459455.1 Chitinophagaceae bacterium | reverse complement strand
TTAATGGGGTTGTTGGGGTTGCGGCTATCCTGCAGCACGGGCTCTATCTGGTACCAGCTCATTTTCGAGCGGTTGCGGTTGTAGATCACGCTATTGTTCGAGTCGGCTTCGGCAAAAAAGCTGCCCGAAGGCGTGCTGGCATGCGTCCAGCCCACAAAAGGAAAGCGCAGGTCGATATTGGCACGGGTGCCTTCAAAATCGTCGAGGTAAATGAGGCCATTGGAGCCACGACCAATTTGCGGAGGAGCGCCCGGTTTCAACAAGGCGGCTTCACCATAGGCTTGTATATTGGAGGGAGCAGTGGTGCTGTAAAAAGGTAGTTTATCAAGCCAGCGGGTCAGCTGCTTCCAGTCGTTCTTGTAGTTGAAGTCGAATCCATACATCCGGTTGCGGATGGGGTCTTCGCCATAGTTCATTTTGGTGAAGAATGGCCGTTCGCCCAGGCGCATCATGGTGGCGCCGAGGGTCAGGTTTTTATTGGCCAGGTAGTCGAGGCGCATGCCAAAAAAGCCGCGGTTTTGCAGGCCGAATCCGGTGTTGTTTTCCAAATTCACACTTACCGGTACGCCGGCACTTTTAATGGCCTGGTTGATCACCGTCAGCTTACCCTGGCTGTAATCAATCACGTAGTCTACGTTTTCCTTCAGTATTTGCCCGCCGGCTGTCACCGTCACACTTCCTTGCGGTATGTTGATGGCATTCAGGTAAATGTCGTCGCCGCCACTTCCTTTCGATTGGCCCCGTAGCCTGAAGCGGTTCAGGTTGGCATAGTTCTGCTGGGCAATGGCTTTGATGGTATCGTAGAGTGGCTGAAACACGTACTTCTCATAGGTGCTGGCTGGTTGGTTGGCAAAAGCCAATCGCCGCAGGTCGCTGCCAAAGGGCTCCAGTACCGGAAAAATGATGCGGCCTTGTTGTGGTTGTACCGTAAAGCTGTCGATATAGTCGAATACCCCATCGGGCTGCGGGTCGTTTCTATTGTTTAGTCGGTCCAGTTGCAAAATGCGCAGCAGTGGGCGGCCCGGGTCGTCGCCTTCGGGCAGCATGCGTTTTTCGCCACCGCTGGGCTCCTCGTACATCACATTCACCTTAAAGCCTTCCCGCTGAATGTTGAACTGATCGAGGGCGTACACGTTCTTCATCATCAGGTCCCAAATGGGAAGGTTGGGCCGCTGGCTGGTGGCTTTCAGCAATTTCAGAAACAGGATTTTCGAAATGCCCCGTGCTGTATCCAGTGCTACATCCTGACCAAATTCGCCCACCTGGTACACCCGTCCATTAAAGGTGTACTGGAAGGCCACACCCAATACTTCATCCGGCTGCAAAAACTGGTTGATGCTGATGAAGCCTGCTTGTCGGTTGAAGATATAGTCGGTGCCCTCTACCAGTTTGCGGGCAAAGGTCTTTTCAAAGTCCTGCACCGGCCGCAGGCCACGGCCAATCAGCAGGCTGGTTACGTTGGCCGGGTTCCTGAAATTGTCATTGTTCACTATTCCATAAAGGCCATTGGCTTCGTTGCGGGGCAGGCTATCGCCGGGTACAGTCGGGATGGCCGTATTCCACGGAAAGCGTTCGCCCAGGTCCATGAGGCCCACTACATCGCGGCTGTTGGTGGTTTGCCCGGTGCGGTTGGTTACCCATACTTCCAGGCGCATAATTTGTACCTGGCTCTGCGCAAACGGCAGGGTACTCATGGTGCGGTTATACGTATTGCGGAAGTATTGCGCCAGCAGAAAGTGGCGGTTTTCGTCGTAGTCGTCCAGCTTTTTTTCAAAATTGGTGAGGGCAGCGCCACCCTGGTAGTTGGCGGTTTGGCGCTGGCTTTGCATGTTGGCAATGGCAGTGGTTACATACAGCTTGCCAAACTGCAACTGTGTTTTGAGGCCAAACAGCGCCTGGGCACCCTGTATCAGCGTACCCTTGGTGGCAAAGCTCATGTTGCCCGCCTCAATGCTCTTGATGATTTCGTCGGGGCGACCTTTATAGTCCAGCTTTAGCTGGTTTTCAAAATCGAAATTGGCGAGGGTGTTGAAGTTGATGGGCAGTTTCATTTTGTCGCCAATGTTGGCGTCCATGTTGAACTGCGCATTCATGTCGAAGTCGAAAGTGCCGTACTTACGGGCCCGCTCGGGCAATGTCGGGTTCTTGGTGTTTTGCCCCTGGTAGCCAGCCGTCAGGTCTACATTACCGTTGGGTTGAATAATGATCTTGCCGTTGCCAAATATGCGGTTGAACAGATCGTCGAACATGCGCAGCTTGGGCTTCACCAGCTTGCGGTTCAGGTTCAGGTTGGTATTGCTGCGGCGTTGAAAGTTGTCGATTTCCTGCTGGCGGCCCCGCAGGCGCATGTATTCTTCAAACGAGAGGCTGATGGGCTTACGATAGTACGAGTTGCCTATTTTTTCGCGGATGAAATAGCTTTTTGTGACCGGGTCGTATTCTACATCTCGTTTCAGGTAGCCGGTATCGGGCAGGTCAAATGGATTGCGGCGGTAGCTGGAATAGGGGTCGCCCCGCCGATCCTGAATAGGAAAACGGAGACTATCCTTTTTGACGCGGCTGGAATCGGAGCCCTGGCCTGAGGCCAATGCCGGCAATACCAAACACCCTATCCACCAGGTAGCGATCAGTAAATTAGTAGGAACCCGCAAAAACAAATCCAGTCAGTTTGGTTGCGTAGAGGTGTGCTCGATACTGGAAGGATTAAAGTGACAAAAGATTGAACACTGAAAGTACGACTTAATCAGATAGCTTGCAGCGCTTGTTTGATGAGGTCTTGCACCGAGGTGGCGCCGCTACCGGCCCGCCGCAGGGCCTGTTCGGCTGCACTGCGGGCTATGCCCAGTGCTACCAGCGCCTCTAACGCATCTTGCTGCAGGCTATTGTTGCTGCCGGCCGCTGCCCAGGCAGGGCTAGCACCAGCATCTTGCGTCACCGCTCCCATTTTGTCTTTCAGCTCCAGCACCAGCCGCTCGGCGGTCTTTTTGCCAATGCCTTTCACGGCCTCCAGGGTCTTCACCTGCCCGCCGGTAATGGCAGCTACCACTTCGGCCGGCTTCATGCTGCTCAGCATCATCCGGGCGGTGGCGGCGCCTACGCCGCTCACGCTGATCAGCTTTAAAAACACCTCCCGCTCAGCCCCTTCGCTGAAGCCGAACAGGGTAAAAGCGTCTTCGGCCACCTTGAGGTGGGTAAAGAGGGTGCCGCTATCGGCCGCCTGGATGGCGCTGTAGGTGTGCAGGCTGATTTGTACATCGTAGCCCACGCCCTGCACGTCTACCACCACCCGGGTGGGCGTTTTGTGCAAAAACTTACCGGTTAGCTGCGCTATCATGCGGCGAAAATAATGGTTCGCCTCCGAATGGCTGCCCGCCGGGGGCCACCGCCTGCGAAAGCCGGAAATTCGGTGCCTGGCTTAACCTTTTTCAGCGGTGGTTGTACTTTATTCGCAGTTCCAAATTTTTAAACCAACACAAATCTTCTACAACATGTCACTTCAGGTAGGACAACCCGCTCCCGCATTTACCCTCTTTAACTCTGAAAAGCAGCAGGTATCGCTGGAGCAGTACAAAGGCAAAAACGTACTGATCCTCTTTTTCCCGCAGGCTTTTACCGGCGTTTGCACCACCGAACTGTGCAATGTTCGCGACAATATTGCCCAGTACAACAATGCTGCAGCCGATGTGCTGGCCATTTCGGTTGACTCCATCTTTACACTGGCTAAGTTCAAAGAAGAGCAGGGCCTCAATTTCCCGTTGCTCAGCGATTTCAACAAAGAAGTATCGGCCGCCTACGGTAGCCTGTACGATACCTTCGTATTCGATATGAAAGGTGTAAGCAAGCGCAGCGCTTTTATAGTAGACAAGGCTGGTAACATAGCCTACGCTGAAGTACTGGAAAGCGCCGGCGACCTCCCGAACTTTGCAGCGATCAACGAAAAATTAGCTGAGTTAGTATAAACTCCTTAAATTCGTGCCAAATTCCTAAGCCCTTGCTGCAGAGCAAGGGCTATTTCATTGGCTGAAGGCTGGGATTTCTGGAAAAATGTTGTTGCTTTACAGAGGGGTTTAATACGATAATTTGAAAAAGTACGTTGCCATACTACTGTTCTCGGGGTTTGCAGTAGCTGCTACCGCCCAAAAAGGTGGGCCGGCCAGCGCTACAGCTACCGCTACCGACAAGGTGGTCAACTTCTTCCCCAACCCCGCTGCTTCTACGCTCAATTTCGAATTCAAGTCGGCCATGCCCAAGGGCAGCAGCCTCCAATTCTTCTCCTTCCTCGGCCGCAAGCTTAATAGCGTAGCAGTAAGCGGTAGCCGCCAGGTAGTGCAGCTCAGCGATGATTTTACCACCGGCATCTACATATTTCAATTGCGTGACCCCAATGGTCGCCTGGTAGAAACCAACAAGTTTCAGGTTGCCCGCTGATTTTGTCATTTCCCCGACATTTTGGACCAACTGATTGCCGCAGATTTGCGGCATGTTTTTTTTCCGACTGTTTGTATGCCTCAGCGGCCTGCTGACCAGTGCAGCGCTGTTACAGGCGCAACCTGCCGCTGGCCAGCCCTGGCGCTTTAGCTTTAGCCGCCCCGGTGGGCTGCCGGTGTATGTACAGGCCCGGGTGCAGTCCGGCGCCTCGCCCCGCATTTGGTTCATCAGCGATGCCGATACCATTGCAGCTGCACAGGTGCAGCGGCGCGGCGACTCGCTGTTGCTGGAAATGCCCCTATTTGAAACCCGGATTCGGCTGCAGCAGCAAGCCAATGGTCGCTGGCAGGGCGTGCTGCTGAAAGGCACCAGCCAGGGCGACCAGATATGGCAGGCCGAAGCCGAAGAGGGAGCTGGAACACAGCTACCAGATGTGCCAGTAGCGCCGGCTACCAACCTCAGCGGTCGCTGGGCCGTGCAGTTTCAGCGGGCCGACGGCAGTTGGCGCCCCGCAGTAGCCGAGCTGCAACAGCAGGGCGGGCGGCTGACCGGTACGGTGCTGACCCCCAGCGGCGATTATCGCTTTTTGGAAGGCCGCTTGTCGGGCCGGCGTTTGTACCTGTCGGCCTTTGAT
>CANHEC010000217.1 GCA_947459455.1 Chitinophagaceae bacterium | reverse complement strand
GAAAGCTGGCATTGAAAAAGCTGCCAAAGACCTGAAAGCTGCTGCGGGCAATGCCCTGGTAGTAAGCGGTAGCAACGATACCAACGTACAGATATTGGTAAATGCCATCAACGAAGCACTGGGTGCTGTGGGCAAAACCATTAACTGGGCCCAAACCAGCAACTACCGCCAGGGTACCGATGCTGAGTTTGAGCAACTCGTAAGCGATATGAACGCCGGTCAGGTAGGTGCCCTGCTGTTGCTGGGTGCCAACCCGGTGTACAGCTACGCCAACGCTGATAAGTTCAAAACCGGTTTGAGCAAAGTAGGCCTGAGCGTATCCTTCAGCCCCAAGCTGGACGAAACCACCGAGCTGTGCAAGTTTGTATGCCCCGACAGCCATTTCCTGGAAAGCTGGGGCGATGCCGAGCCCAAGAGCGGTGTTTTCAGCTTTATTCAGCCCACCATTGCGCCGCTGTTCAAAACCCGCCAATGGCAGGATAGCCTGCTGAAGTGGAGCGGCGCTACCATTACCTACGAAACTTATTTGAAAGAATACTGGATGCCGCTGGCCGGCAGCCAGGAAGCCTGGGACGAAAGCCTTCGCAATGGCCTCCGTTTTACAGAAGTGGCGCCTGCTGGTGCTGCCTTCAATGGTGGCGCTGTAGCAGCTGCACTGGCCGCCGCCAGCGCTGCGCCCAAAGGTGGCAAGTGGGAAGTGGCCCTGTACGAAAAAGTAGCCATTGGTGCCGGTGCTCAAGCCAGCAACCCCTGGCTGCAGGAAATGCCCGATCCCGTGACCAAGGCCACTTGGGACAACTACGCGACTGTATCGGCCGCTGCTGCCAAAGAGCTGCTGGGCATCGACCTGACTGACAATGGCGACGCCGACAGCTACGAGGTGGATCCGAAGAAGCCGGTGATTAAAATAAAAGCCAACGGCAAGGAAATAGACCTGCCAGTAATCATCGTACCGGGTACGCAAACCAATACCATTGGCATTGCCGTGGGCTACGGACGTAGCGAAAAGGTAGGCGTGGCTGCCAAAGGCGCTGGTAAGAATGCCTTCCCGCTGGCTACTGTGGCAGGTGGCGCTATTCACCTGGCTACCTACAGCGCCGAAGTAACTGCTACCGGCGAAACCTACGAGGTAGCACAAAACCAGGTGCACAACTCGTACGAAGGCCGTATTGAGGTGGTGAAGGAAACTTCGCTGGCCACTTTCAAGAAGCATCCCGAGATGTTCAAAGCGCAGCGTGATATGCTGGTGGAAGACTACGCTAGCAAGAGCGGCGACTACCGCAATGAAGGCTCGCTGTACGATCCTCGCCTGAACGACCGCCCGGGTGTACACTGGGGCATGAGCATAGACCTTAACACCTGTAATGGTTGCGGCGCCTGCGTGGTAGCATGTAACGCCGAAAACAACGTACCGGTGGTAGGTAAAACCGAAGTACTGCGGGGCCACGATATGCACTGGCTGCGTATCGACCGCTACTACATCAGCGATGCCAAGAATCCGGATGATGTGAAGGACGTAGTGTTTATGCCGATGATGTGCCAGCACTGCGACAATGCTCCTTGCGAAAACGTATGTCCGGTGGCGGCTACCAACCACAGCAGCGAGGGCCTGAACCAAATGACCTACAACCGTTGCATTGGTACCCGTTATTGCGCCAACAACTGTCCTTATAAGGTTCGTCGCTTTAATTGGGCCGATTACACCGGCGCCGATAGCTTCCCTGACAACCAGGTGGGCCACATCAGCGATGTAACGCTGGAAATGAACGACGACCTGTACCGCATGGTGCTGAACCCCGATGTGACTGTGCGTAGCCGCGGTGTGATCGAGAAGTGCTCATTCTGCGTGCAGCGCCTGCAGGCTGGCAAACTGGAAGCCAAGAAGCAAAGCCGCCCCATTAAGGATGGTGAAGTGAAGACGGCCTGCCAGAGCGCTTGTCCTACGCATGCCATCACTTTTGGCAACAGCAACGATAAGAGCAGCCTGGTGCGCACCCAGCGTGACCACAGCCCGCTGCGTATGTACTACGCACTGGAGCAAATACACGTGCTGCCCAACGTAAGCTACCTGGCCAAAATCAGAAACACCGATGAGCTGATGGAAGTAGAAGCCAGCCACGCCAAGCCTGCCGAAGGCCACGCCTAAGCCGGGCGACAGTTTTAATCAGAGCAACTTAAAAATCGATATTAAGTCTCACACGATGCAGCAAAAAACACACTTTCGCCGGTATCTTTTATGGCTAGCCTTTTCCTGCCTAATTTCTAGTAGCCTATTTCTCGCTTGCCAAAAGCGATTTGAGGTTGCAAGCGAAACAAGGGCTGTGGCAGACTCTAAAATGGTTAATGCCCTGAAGGACACACTTAAAGTAGCCTCCAGTGTTTTTCAACCCGGTGGACGCTTCTTTGCGACTATTGGAGAAAAGAAGAATATCTTGCTGGCAGGTGGAGCTTGGCAGTTTGATAAGGCAGTTGACGCTTCTACGAATAAGTTTCATGCGATCGAGGTTCCGGCTTTATTTTCTAATGGAAAGAATTTTATTGACGAAAATGGCCTAAGTAACGGCGTTGAACCAGGAACAATAACGTATCCGTCTCTTGTTTACTTTGAAGCGAAAGACAGGTCAAAACATGGTATTTTCGTTGTTTTGCGAACGCTGTCAGTGCCGTTGAGTTCTGTTGTAAGAAGGCAATTCGAATATAAAACGGCAAAGCGCCGTGAAGTCTTCTACGACTTGGCAGGAAAGCTATTGACGGATAGCGATATCATTGGCACCGCCAGAACATTCTTTTCTCTTAAGAATTTGGATGCGTTAGCTCAAAGTGGAAGGGTTATGGTGCATGGTGGTCTTACATGCTCAATGACAGAAACCAAGGACGTTTCCTGTACAAACGCAGGAGGGAATAACACAGTATGTACATTTATTATAAGAAGGCTCATGCGCTGTACAAGAGTGAATAGCCCCGACCCTCTTGATCCAACGGGCTTTTTGGAATTCTTGGAAGAGGGAGACGTTGGTGGTGCCGGAGGCGGGGAGCTAATTTTTGAGGATGTAGTGTTTCAAAATCAAAATATTATTGATTCACTTACTGGTTTCCCTTGTGCACAGTCTGTGTTGGCATCAGTTGGGCGTTTGGAGGACGAAGTTTCAAGTAAAATCAAATCTGCCTTTCAGGTAAATCCTAAAATTCGTCTGCAGTATTCGCCGGATCGAACTTTGGTGGGTACGGCAACCAACGGCGAATATCAAGGCAGTAATTCTGACACATCAGGCAACACTGTATTCTTTATCGGAATTAATCCTGACATCCTGCAAACGGGAACAAGAGAGTTTATTTACTCAGTTTTCATGCATGAAGCTCTGCATGCTTGGTTTAGATACGAACGAGGTAGATTAGGCGACAGTGCTTTCAAAGTCATTTATCCTAACGTTCAAGGTGTTTCGGGTGTGGAGGCTAGAGATCATCATTACTTTTCTACCGTTTTTATTGGAGGGCTCCAAAACTCTATTCGAGTATTTAATCCAACTATCGACAGCGTGACATCAAGAGCATTGGCATGGCGGGGCCTCCACACAACTTCTGCCTGGGCGGCCCTACCGCCCGACTCGCAGGCTGTTTACTCAGTTATTTGGTGGCGGGAAAGAAATGTTACAGACACTGTTACTCACGGAAAATACAGGGGGTCAAAATGTCAGTAAAAAGATCAAGCTTGGCCGTCAGGGAGTTCTCCCTTCTCGTTCTTTTGACTCTGGTTGCAACGATTGGAGCAATAGGGCAGCATGCAAATGAGCGCCTTCCTTTTAGAATTGCTCCAAATATTTCGGAGCTAAAATTTGACTTCAACTCGTTGTTAAAGAATAGATACGATACTCTATTTTTCGAAATGTATGCAACTGGTGAACAGCTAAGAAAGGTTGCAATGGGCAACGTGGGCGATAATTTGATACCTGCAGTACGACGTTATATCACCGTTCAAGGAGGAGGTAGTGAGAGTAAGACAGGCATTCACTCATTTCAGCCAGATCGACTTTACTGCATGGTTATGAAGGTTTTTCATGGTGATCGAAGTCAACAATTCGAGTTTTGTGGTTCAATGAAAGTGATTGTAGGAGATTGGGGTAGAAATCCAGCGGTTAGGCATGGATCTATAAGTGGAGATAAATTGATGGGACAGGCTGTTCGGCTTGATCTTGGAAGTGTGGAAATTATTGGAGTCGAGTAGTTTGCCTCGAACGAGAGCTTGATGTCAGTTTGGCATCCAGCTGTTTGGATAAATCATTGGAAAAACGAGTAAGTTCATTGGCTCACTGACTTATTAGAAAAGCGAAGCGAATATGTCTGTTATCAAGTACGAAAGTGCCGTAAGGGCCCCGCTGGTAGATGGTACCAAAACCTACCATCAGGTGACGGAAGACATCATCCGGCCCATTGAAGTGGCGCCCTCCCGCCTGTGGAAGATTGGTTTTGGTATTTCGGTAGCCTTGCTGCTGTTCGGCGTGTACAGTGTGTACCGCGAAGTAACCTACGGTATTGGCCAATGGAACCTGAACAAGACCATCGGCTGGGGTTGGGATATCACCAACTTCGTATGGTGGGTAGGTATTGGTCACGCCGGTACGCTTATCTCCGCCATCCTGTTGCTGTTCCGCCAGGGCTGGCGTACGGGTGTAAACCGTGCCGCAGAAGCCATGACCATCTTTGCGGTAATGTGCGCAGGCCAGTTCCCCATCTTCCACATGGGTCGCGTATGGATGGCATTCTTCGTACTGCCTTATCCTAACAGTCGTGGGCCGCTCTGGGTCAACTTTACCTCGCCGCTGCTGTGGGACGTGTTCGCCATCTCTACCTATTTCACTGTATCACTGTTGTTCTGGTACTCGGGCCTGCTGCCCGATCTGGCTACTGTGCGTGATCGTGCCAAAGTAAAATGGCGTAAACGCCTGTACGGCGTGCTGTCATTTGGCTGGACCGGTAGCACCAAGCACTGGCAGCGCCACGAAAGCCTGAGCCTGGTACTGGCTGGCTTGTCTACCCCGCTGGTACTGTCAGTACACACCATCGTATCGTTCGACTTTGCTACTTCGGTT
>CANHEC010000216.1 GCA_947459455.1 Chitinophagaceae bacterium | reverse complement strand
GCGCAGCCCATTGAAAATGTTGCAGGCTTTAACAAATAACAGCACCGGCCTAATGCTGCATTTTGGGGCCAAACGAAAGGTCGCCGGCATCGCCAAGGCCTGGTACAATGTATCCCTTGGCCGTCAACTCATCATCTATATCGCCACACCAGATGTGTACGTTAGGCGCCTGACGCCGCACGTACTCGATGCCCACCGTACACGCAATGGCGCATACAATGTGGATGGCCGATGGCGATCCTTCGCTTTGCAGCTCTTCAATTGTTTTTACCAACGAGGCGCCGGTGGCCAGCATAGGGTCGGCCAGTATCAGCACCCGGCCGTCCAGCTCGGGGCAGCTCACATATTCCAGGCTTATTTCAAAGCTGCCATCGCGGTGGTGCTTGCGGTAGGCAGAAACAAATGCGTTATCGGCCCGGTCGAAATAGTTGAGCAGGCCATTGTGCATGGGCACACCAGCCCGCAGTATGCTGGCCAGTACCGGTTGCTTTTTTAGCCCCACGGTATGGGCGGTGCCCAGCGGTGTTTCTACTTCGCGGGGTTCCCAATCCAGTCCTTTCGATATTTCATAGGCCGCTACTTCGGCTATCCGCTCCAGGTTGCGCCGAAAACGCAGCCGATCGTGTTGAATGTTTACATCGCGTAGCTCAGCTACCCACACAGCTACCAGGCTGTTTTGCTCGCTCAGGTTGGTTACGGTTGCCATCGTGCAGTTTCGTTCGGCGCCAAAAGTAGCGCAATACGGCATGCCAAGCCGTACCAGCTTTGCCCCGCATCGCTGCCGGTCCAATTCTTTTCCCCGTAGCTTCGCTGCCCATTCATTCATTCTATCGCATTGCCATGTTTTACCGTGCCATTGGCCTCATGAGCGGCTCCAGCCTCGATGGGCTCGATATTGCCTTTGTACAGCTCGAAGAAATCCGCGGACAGTGGAGCTTTCGCATTGATGCCGCCGAATGCCTGCCCTACCCCGCCGACTGGCAGCAGCGCCTGCGCCAGGCTACTGAACTCAACGCTCTGGAGTATATGCGGCTGCACGCCGATTATGGCCATTACATTGGCCAGCAGGTCAATGAGTTCATTGAACGGCATCAGTTGCAGCACCAGGTGCAGCTCATTGCCAGCCATGGCCATACCAGCTTTCACGAGCCGGCCCGCCGCATGACCGGCCAACTGGGCGATGGTGCCGCCATAGCCGCTACTACCGGCATCAATGTCGTCAGCGACCTCCGCGCCATGGATGTGGCCCTTGGCGGACAAGGGGCCCCCATAGTGCCCATGGGCGAAAAACTGTTGCTCAGCCAATACCCGCTGCTACTCAACATCGGCGGCATTGCCAATATTTCGGCCAATATACCCGGCCACTACCTGGCCTACGATATTTGCCCGGCCAACCGGGTGCTGAACCTGCTGGCCCAGCAGGCCGGCCACGAGTACGATGCCGGCGGTGCCCTGGCAGCCAGCGGCTTTGTACGCGATGAAGTGCTGAGCCGCCTGAACCAGCAAGCCTACTACAGCCAGCCCTACCCCAAAAGCCTGGCCAACGATTTTGGTACCGATGTGCTGTATCCGCTGCTGCGGGCTGCCAACCTGAGCGTGCCCGATGCCCTGCGCACCATGGTTGAGCACATCGTCATCCAAACCACCCGCAGCGTGGGCAAGCTGCTGCCCCAGCTACCCGCTGCCGATGGGCCACGACAACTACTGGCCACGGGTGGCGGTGCTTTCAACAACTTCCTGATTGAGCGGCTGCAGGCCAGCCTGCGCCCCCTGCAAGTAGAAGTGGTGGTGCCCGATGCGCAACTGGTGAACTACAAAGAAGCGCTGGTAATGGCCCTGCTGGGCGTGCTGCGCTGGCGCGAAGAAAACACCGTGCTGCACAGCGTGACCGGTGCCAGCCGCAGCAGCATTGGCGGCGCCGTGTGGATCGGGCAGGATGCCTGATTCATCAAGAGATAATTCTGTCCTCGCTGTCAACAGAATTGATGAACAGGGGCTGATCGGCAGCTGTGCTATACCCGGCCGCCGTACGCCACCCGCTGGGCTCCGCTATCGCTGCGGTGTTCCGCTGCGCTACACACTTGTCTCGGCAAAGCCGAGCCCACCCGCCGGTCGGCGCAGCCCCTCGGCTGCTGTGCAGGGCCGGGCCACTACTGCCCTCCCGGCCGGGTCACGGTGGCGGTTTTTATCAGGTGGCGCTGCTTTTCCAACTGGCTGACGGCTTTGAGCTGATTGGCCTTGTTGAAAAAGCTGGGATTGATCGTTTCTACCTGCTGCTTCAGTTGCGGATTGCTTTCTAAAAAGCCGGCCACTGCTACTACTGAGTCGCGGGCCGCACTGTTGATGTCGATGGGCTTGCGAATTAGAATTTCGTGATTAGCCTCGTTGAACTGCACGTCGTAAGCGGCGATGTCTTCGTGGTTCAGCTCTCTGTTGAGGCTGATGACGCGATAGCCCGTTTCGGGATTGTACACGCAAATCCACTTGGGCGGGCGGGCCGGCCCCTGCATGGCCACACTGCGCTTGATGAGCTCGAAACTGCCATCGGGGCTTTTGCTGGTGGTGCCGTCATCAAAGAAAAAGCGGGTGCCGTCTTTTTCGCCCGGCGTTACCACGCCTTTCACGTGCCAGTCGATGACCGGCGATTTGGCCAGTTGCGCTTTCATGGCATCGGTCAGCGAGTCGGCCGAGGCCAGGCGCTGCTGCAAGCTGGCAATAGTGTCCGATTGGTCGCGGTTCATGATGAAATACTGCAGACCCAGCCCCGTGAGCACCAGCAGAAAATAGCCGGCGAAAGCACCTTTGAGTTTCAGGTTGAGCTTTTTGTAAGGGCCGGCTACTTCAGTATCGCTTTCGGGCAAAAACTTGTAGATAACAAAGGCGGGTGCCAGCGGTAGCAGCAGGATGGCTGCCAGCGCCAGGTAGAAGTTGTGAATCATGTGGGTGCGCTTTTAGCTGGATAAGATAGTACTTGCTACAGCAGCTTGCAAGCGGCCCGGCCATGCACCAATGCCCACGGCATGCGGGACTGAGCGGCAGGCTCTGTGCGGCGGCGTGCCGTGCACCACGCGAAGGCCCGAACAGCTGCCCGGACCTGCCCGGCAGCTGAGATGCCCAAATAGAAAAGCAAATCAATTACAGCAGGCGAAAGCTATCGCCATCGAACAAGCCGCGATCGCTGAGCTTGAGGTGTGGTATCACCAGCAGGGCCATAAAGCTGAGCGTCATGAAGGGCGACTGCAGGCGGCAGCCCAGCGACTGCTTTACATACGCATCAATGGCGGTGTAATCGGCCGCTACCTGGTAGCCATCGGCAGTGGTCATAAGGCCGGCTACGGGCAGGCCAATGATCTGCAAGCCCGCAGGGCCATAAGCGGCTATGCCGCCCTGCGCTTCGATCACGGCATTCACGGCAAGGCTCAGGCTTTCATCATCTACCCCCACAGCTACGATGTTGTGGCTATCGTGTGCCACACTGCTGGCAATGGCGCCTGCCTGCAAGCCAAAATTGCGGACAAAGCTTTTGGCAATGGGGGCGGGTGCGTAGCGGTTCACCACTACTATTTTCAGCAGATCGTTGGCCACCGAGGCTTGCAGGGCCCCCTGCTGTACCGGCAGCTGCTGAATGGGCAGCACCAGCTTGTTGGTAATGAGCTGGCCATCCAGCGCCTCAATGGCGTACACCTGCTCCATGTTTTCTTCTTCGCCCCACTTATTGAGCGGATAGGCAAAATCGGCCGGGGTGGTGGGCTGGCAATCGAACTGGTTGATGCTGTGCCAGGGCTGCGAGGCAATGAGGGAACGCCCGTCAGCGGCTACCTGCACGCCGTTGATGTAGGTGGCCTGCACCTCGAACGACCGGAGGTCTTTGAGCAGCACAAAATCGGCCGGGTGGCCGGGCTGCAACAACCCCACCGGCAGGCCATAGTGCTGTACCGGATTTACACAGGCTACCTGCAGCACTTTCCACAACTCTACACCCAGGGCTATGGCCCGGGCGCACAGCTGATTAATGTGACCTAGCAGCAGGCTATCGGGGTGCTTGTCATCGCTACAAAACATGAGCTGTGGCCACCAATCGTGCAGCAGCGGTGCCAGGGCATCAAAGTTGCGGGCAGCGCTGCCTTCGCGGATGAGCACTTTCATGCCGCGTTGCAGTTTGTCCAGGGCCTCTTCGGCGGTAAAGCACTCATGATCGGTGCTGATACCTGCATCAATGTAGCGCTGCGCATCGGTACCCCGCAGGCCGGGCGCATGGCCATCTACCGGCTTGCCGAGGGCTTTGGCAGCGGCTATTTTGGCCATCACCTCGGGGTCGGCATGCAGCACGCCCGGAAAATTCATCATTTCGCTGAGGTAGCGGATCTCGGGGCGCTGCAGCAGCTGGGCCACGGCCGCCGCATCGAGGGTAGCTCCGGCCGTTTCGAAGCTGGTGGCAGGCACGCAGCTGGGGGCTCCGAAGTTGAACTTGAACGGTACAGTGTTGCCGTTTTCAATCATGTATTCTACACCTGCCAGGCCGCATACATTGGCTATTTCGTGCGGATCGCTGACGGTGGCTACCGTGCCGTGCACCACGGCCAGGCGGGCAAACTCAGACGGGATGAGCATGCTGCTTTCGATGTGCACATGCGCATCGGTAAAGCCGGGAGCGATAAAGGGCAGCGAAGGATCGGGCTGCTGGCCGGTGGCGGTGATGCTGGCAATGCGGCCATCCTGCACCCGCAACAAAACGGGGTAAATGGTACGGGTATTCAAATCGGCCAGATTACCGGCCAGGCTGTAGTTCATGTCGTTTGTTTTACTGGGTGCGCCAGTGCCAGCCTGCGCCAGCAGTATGGGATAGCTGCCTATAGCAGGCACTGCCATTGGCGAGCCGGGCTGCTATGCCGGGGGTCGCCTTTGTGCGTCGCAAGTTCCTGCAAATGGGGCACTTGGGCAAAACTGATTGGACCGGCAGGTGCACAAAAAATCCCGCTCCTTGTTGAAGGGAGCGGGATGTTCTAAATCATCCGTCAGCTAGAAAAATTAATTTTTGCGTAGCTGTTCTTTCAATCCTGTAAGCTTACTCTCATGAAAAGAAACATAAACGTGATACTCGT
>CANHEC010000215.1 GCA_947459455.1 Chitinophagaceae bacterium | reverse complement strand
CGCCCCCAGCCCCAGCGTGTGGTACAGCTGTTGCAAGTCGGCTTCTTCAAAGCCTTCCACCTTGCCCAACTCAGCGGTTTTGTCGGCGGCTACTTTCTCCATTTCATCGCACAGGTCGTCAGCATCTACCACGGTGCCTTCGCGGCTTTTCATACGGCCGGTGGGCAGGTCTACCATGCCGTAGCTCAGGTGCTGTATGCCTTCGGCAAAGGGCATGCCCAGCTTTTTGCAAATAAGCTGCAGCACCTGCATATGATAGTTTTGTTCGTCGCCTATCACATAAATGCTCTGGTCCATCGGGTAGTCTTCGTACTTCTTCTTGGCCAGGCCTATGTCTTGGGTAATGTATACCGAGGTACCATCCTTGCGCAGCACCAGCTTTTCGTCCAGCCCTTCATCGGTCAGGTCTATCCACACACTGCCATCGGGCTTGCGGTAAAATACGCCGCTGGCCAGCCCTTCTTCCACAAACGATTTGCCCAGCAGGTAAGTATCGCTTTCGTAGTAGATGGTTTCGAACTGGCTGCCGATGCGCTGGTAGGTTTGGCCAAAGCCCTCGTACACCCAGCCATTCATCATGCGCCAAATGCGCAATGTTTCTTCATCGCCCTGTTCCCAGCGCAGCAGCATGGCCCGCACCTGCTGCATCAGCGGCGTGGCATTGCGGGCTATTTCTTTCAGCTCATCTTTTATTTCGGCCTGCTTTTCTTCGGGCAGGCTGGTATCGGCCAGTTTGGCGGCCAATAGCTGCGCTTTGGCGGCAGCCGCTTCCTCCAGTGCTTCTATTGGCTGGCCCTGCAGCAGCGCCTCGTACAGCGGTGCCGCTTCGGCCCGCAGAGCATTCTCAAACTTTACATAAAAATCGCCCACCAGGTGGTCGCCCTTTACGCCGGTGGTCTCCGGCGTGGCGCCATCGCCATACAGTTGCCAGGCCAGCATGCTTTTACAAATGTGTACCCCCCGATCGTTTACAATGCAGGTACGCTGCACCTCATAGCCATTCCACTTCAATATCTCGGCCACGCTCCATCCCAAAAAATTGTTGCGCAGGTGGCCCAGGTGCAAAGGCTTGTTGGTATTGGGGCTGGAGTATTCTACCATCACCTTGCGGCCGGTAGCCGGCTGCTGCCCAAACTGTGGCTGCTGGTGCGTAGCCAAAAACTGCAGCCAATATTGCTCAGCCACCACCAGGTTCAGAAAGCCCTTGATGACATTGTAGCCCGATAAGCGGCCGTTGCTGTTGGCCAGCATCCAGGCACCTGCCTCCTGCCCCATCTGCTCGGGTGAGCGGCGGGCCTGCTTTACAAACTGAAACAGCACGATGGTATAATCGCCCTCAAACTCGGGCTTGGTCTCGTTCAGCGTTACCTGCTCGGCCGTAGCGGCTATGCCATACAGCGCCTGCAGCGCATCGGCCGCCAGCTGCTTTATCTCTTTTGCTACACTCATGTTCGTTGGCTTTTGGCAGGGCGCTGCCGGCTGGTAGCAGGGGCGCCCAAAGGGCTGCAAATGTATTGCAATCCGGCTACCTTTGCCGCCGCTTATGCTGGCCCGGCTCATCATTCAGGTACTCGATTGGTTGTATCCGCTCTTCAAACGGCTGATGCCCAAACAAACCTTTTACTACGCTGCCTGTGGCGGCGGCAACACCCTGTTTGGGCTGCTCATTTTTTTTGTGTGCGAAAACTACGTGTTTGCCAAGCAGCCGGTAGACCTGTGGCTGTTTGTGATGAAATCGCACAAAGCAGCGATGGTGGCCAATTTCATGTTTTCGTTTCCCACCGGTTTTTACCTGGCCCGCTATGTGGTGTTTTCGGGCAGCGCCCTCAAAGGCCGCTCACAGCTCATCCGGTATTTCATTACCAATATGCTCAGCCTGCTGCTCAACTACATCAACCTGACCGTACTGGTCGACTGGCTGGCTATTTACCCTACGCCGGCGCAAATCATCAATACCGTCATCGTCGTCATCTTCAGCTACCTGGCGCAAAAGTATTTCGCCTTCAAGCGCCCCGCCAGCCCCGCACAAGGGGGAGCGTAGATGTTAATTCGGATTAGTGGCTGCTGTTGATCAGACTTCACGCAATGAAGACTGGGAAAAGGAATTGGGAATGATGAATGATGAATGAGCTTAGCTCGGAATTTCCAAATCTCCATAGCAGGCGAACTGTCTCGGCCGCCACTTGTCACGCAGCAGCCGATAGATTGCTCGAATCAAACAGATGAAATCAACAATTTCTCCGTGTGCTTTGTGCCCTCTGTGCGAGAATGATTGCCCCGTAGAGAATCGCCAATGAAATCAGCAATCAGCCCTCCGAAATCAACAATTTCTCCGTGTGCTATGTGCCCTCGGTGCGAGAAAACCTACCGCCCCCCCATTTCAAATCTCCTTATCCTCTGCGCCTCTGCGAGAGAACAACTCCCGCTGATAAAATCAGCAATCATCCCTCCGAAATCAACAATTTCTCCGTGTGCTCTGTGCCCTCAGTGCGAAAAAACCTCCCCTCCTCACTTCAGAAACTGCTTCAGCAGCTGCTGCGCATTGATATCCAGCCACAGCTTGCCCTCGGCCGAGCCCTGGATGAACAGGCCATCACTGCCGGCTTCTATCTTTTCCAGTGCAAACTTGTTGAGGTAGCCGCGGCTGCTGACACCCGGATACAGCGTTCGGTTCATTTGCGCAGCCAGCTGCCGCGTCAGCGTATCCATGCGCTGGCCAAATTCAAACGTGGTGTTCTCTTTCAGCTTTTGTGCAATGGTGCCGTCCATCAGGTAGCTGGCCTGCTTCAGCAGCCACTGCCGGGTTTCTATGTGGTAGTCCAGCTGGTCGAAGTATAGTTTCATTTGCTGGCCATCCCAGGTGGGCACGCCTTCCATGTAAAACACGCCTTTGGCAGCTTTGGACACATACACTTTAATAAACAGTTTTTGCCCCCCACCCTGCAGCTTGATGGAATCGATGCGCACCGTTTTTTTAAACAGCCCCTTGCCCATACTAAACTCACGCCCGCCCACTTGCTGGTTGGCCAGGGCACTCAGGCTATCGTAGGGCAGCTTTTGCGCCACGTACAGCCGAAAGCCGCTCCGCTGGTTAAAATCGGTGAGTGGCGGCAGCGGTTTGCGCATCACATCGGGCAGGGCCTTCAGTTCGGGGCGGGCACTCAGCCCCACGCTGATATACATACTATCGCGGGCCAGCTGCACCTGGCTGATGCGCAGCGACGAGGGCTGCATGCTGAGGTACCCAAAGCCCGGCATGGGGTAGGCCGTTTGCAGGCTATCCCACACCATTTGCAGGTAGGGCCGCAGGCTAAACTGCTCCAGCTGCTTGCGAAAGCCTCCAATAGAGGCATCCAATTCGGTCCGCAGCTGGTCGGCTACGGTTTGGGTCACGTCTTTGCCAAAAAAGCACACCTCGCATTTGTCTACCGGTACCGGGTTGATCCGGTTGATGACCACGCCCAGTTTGTAATCGGGCATCAGCTTCAGCTGAATGACGAAACCAGCATCAATACGCCGGGGCTTTTCGCTGCCAAAGCCACAGGTGCAGGTGGGCGTCCACGGACTGTTGCCAATGGCGCTGCAAATGCGGCTGGCGCCCCGTACACCGTAGTAGCCGCTAAAGCTTACGTACAGCATGTTGTTGGCCGCTCTGAACTGCATGGGGCCCCGCACAAAGCGGTATTGGTAGCGTACGCTGCAGCCATCCATCACCCATTCGTTGGGGTAGTTGGGGCTGGTGTACAGCGTGTCTATAAAATTGTTGGCAAACTGGTAGATCGGCCGCAGGTCCATGCGGATGGGAATATCCACCTCGCTGGCGGGAAGCAGGTTGGCCGCTACTGCCGGCCGGCTGGCCGTATCGGGCTGGGGCGCCCGTATGCTATCCTGGGCGGGCAGCAGGGTGGCCAGGCCCAGCACCATGCCCATCATCATCCATATCCGAAGCATGCTGCGAAAATGCAGCGAAACCCAATTCAGCATCATACAAATTGAATAAGTGGCAAGCGCCGCAGCATCAGCGGGTGAGCAGGGCGCTATCGAGGCTGCGCTGGTAAACGGAAAACTCCGCCAACCCATTGTGCCGCCCCCCGGGCAATACATAAAAAGCATCGGTGGACTTCATGGCGCTGCTCAGGCGGGCCGCTTTCGATAGCGGTATCAGTTCATCGGCCGTGCCGTGCCAGGCTATTATGGGCGCCTGCACCTGCTGCAGCCAGTCCAGCGTAGGCAGGTCGTCGTGCATCAGCAGGCCTACGGGCAGCATGGGCAGGTACTCACTGCTCAGGTCGGCCAGGCTGCTGTAGGGCGTTTCCAGCATCAGCAGGCGGCAGCTGCGCCGGGTGGCCAGCCAGGCCGCCACCCCGGTGCCCAGCGATTTGCCATACAGCACAATCGAATCGGCCGGGTAGCGCTTCATGGCCATTTTGTGCAGCTGCAGCGCCAGCTCCTTCAGCAGCGGTACCGACGCTTCGCCCGTACTGCGGCCATAGCCCGGATAGTCGGGCATCCAGCACTCGTAGCCCCGGCTGGTAAAGTAGGGCGCATAGCTGCTGTAGTGCTCCACATTGTAGCGGTTGCCATGAAAAAACAGCACCACGCCCCGCGACTGTACGCCACTATCGGGCAAAAACTTCACCACATCAATCTGCGTGCTGGCGTCGAAAGGAATTTTGTGCTCGGTAAAGCGGATGCGCATGGGAAACGTGAGGGCATGCTGCGCATCCAGCGCCTGCGGCTGAAAATAAAACAGGTGCTGAAACGAATAAAACGCCGCACAAGCCCCGCCGTACAGCAGCAGCGCATATTTCCACCAACTGGCTTTCCACCCTTTCATAGCTGCGGCAAAGAGAGGGAATTTTGGGGGAAAGTTGGGAAGTCGGGAAGACCGAAAGTCGGGAGTCGGGAGACCGGAGACCGGAGTCGGGAGACGGGAAGTCGGGAAGACCGAAAGTCGGGAGTCGGGAGACCGTAGACCGGAGTCGGGGGTCGGAAGACCGGGGAAGACTGGCGCCTTGAGCGTGTCGAAGGGCGGAAAGCCGGGAAGACCGAGAGTCCGGAGACGGGAGTCGGGAGAACGGGGAGGACTGGCGCCCTGCGCTTGTAGAAGG